>JAPKXU010000254.1 GCA_026394655.1 Methanoregula sp.
TATGAACGGCTCCTCTCCTATCCGGTGACACAGGACAGTATTATCCTCGGGGACGTTGTGGCAGGTGCGATCTTTGGGATAGGTATCTCACTGCTCGTATGGATAGCGAGTATATTTTTCGTTCCGGTTGCAATCACGAACATCGGGTTGTTTGCCCTTGCGTTCATTCTCGGTACGCTGTCATGTGCCGCACTTGGCGCCCTGCTGGCGGCACCGGCATCTGACAGCCCGCCCAACGTGATGATCTTTTCGAACCTGATCCGGTTCCCGCTCATCTTCATATCAGGGATCTTTGTCCCGCTCTCGCAGATGCAGGGTCTTGGTCTTACCCTTGCGTACTGTTCACCACTCACGTATCTTGTCGATCTGTTCAACGCTGCCATGTCCGGTGTATCAGTATTTTCCCCGCTTGTTGACTGCGGCGTGCTCATCATAGTCTCTGCCGGGTTTATTCTTGCTGCACGGATCATCCAGAAAAGGAATATGATGAAGGGGATGTGAGAAAACGATCAGAAAACAGGAATGATGGAGGGATCACATTCACCACCCTCTGCCGTATTCTCCGGCACAGGGCATGCAGACAAATTTGCCATCCCGGACACGTGCCCGGTGTTCGGCAACCATCTCGCCGCACCTGGTACATTGAACGGACGTGAAGATCTTTGCTTTCACTGGAATCTCCGGCTTGACTTCTTTGATAATGAACAATTCCTCAATCGGTATCTTAAGGATCTTGTCGATCACCTTGGTCTGGCGCTCGTGGAATTCTTTATGCTCAGCGGGTGTTGCTGTCCCGCCCATCATTTTCTCCTTGAGTGCGGGCCACACCGGGTCGATACGCTGGAAACCCGATTCCGGCCTCTGGACAAGACGGATTGCACGGTCGGTTTTTCGATCGATGAACGTATACGCATGTTTCCCGAAATCCTGTAGGATCAGGTTGCCTTTGCCCACAGAGCAGCCGGCAACCAGCTGGATTGCATCGACACCACAGGCATCGGTCTCGACAATCGCGACAAGGTCTTCATCTTCGGAGCGACCGGCCCGGAGGTGCTGCAATGCGTACTCTGCCGCCCGGTAGCCAATGGCAAGTCCTGGACATGCGTGCCCATGGAATGCCACGGCTTCATTATAGGATTTATTTGATTGAGTCATAGGATCACGTGAGTGGTTTTTTCTTTTTTATGAGAGAATATCCCTGTTTTTTCCATCTGGAAACAACACGAAATAATTAATATGATTATTTGAGGCGATTTCTTGTAGAGATTTTTTGGGACACCTGTGGTTTCACATACCCATCACCCTCCTACCGGAATCCCCGATGATCCCACGGAATCATCAGCATCAGCGTGCGGTACAACCACATTCCTCCCGCCCCAGCGCCGGATCGCCACCGGAACCCCATACACTTCTTCGATCAGTTCTGGCGTTATCACCTCTTCACCACCCGCTGCAAAGACCATGCCCTCCTTGAGCAGGACAAAACGGTCAGCGTAGTGTAACGCGAGATTGAGATCGTGCATGGTCATCAGAGCAGTAAGGTGGTGGGTGTGGACGACATTGCGGATGAATCCCATGATCTCGTGCTGGTTTTTCAGGTCAAGGCTGCTCGTGGGTTCATCAAGCAGCAGTACGCGGGGCTCCTGCACCAGTGCACGGGCAATGACGATTTTCTGGAGTTCCCCGCCGCTCATTGCATCCACGTGCCGGAGCGCAAGAGCAGACAAGTTGAGCTGCTCTATGATTGCCTGCACT
>JAPKXU010000039.1 GCA_026394655.1 Methanoregula sp.
TGTTCTTGGTCCTGGTGACCGTTTTCATATAACAGTATAATTAGGCTGCCATTATATATGGATCTTGCGGTCTTTATTTTCGATATCGATGGATTTACCACAAAATTGAGTCAAGGCAGCCTAATGGTTTGGGAATCCAGGGTTAAACTCGGTATTATCCAGTACAAACCGAGCCGTGATCCGTATCCGGGACCGCCAGGCACTTCTCAATGAAGCCTGCAGGATAGCGGTTGAAGAGGGAAAATTCCTTATGGCATGGATCGGAATGGTCAATCCGGCAACCCGCAACATCATCCCGGTCGCAGCCTGCGGGTATGAGGAGGGTTACCTGAGCAATCTCTCGATAAGCCTTGACAACATCCCCCAAAGTATGGGATTGACTGGGACAGCGATGCGGGAAGGTCATTCGATTATCAGTAATGATATTGCATCTGATCCACGGATGGCACATTACCGGGAGGAAGCAGCAAAACGAGGCTACTGCTCTTCTGCTGCTATCCCCATGCGCTTTCGTGAGAGAATCATGGGTGCCATGCGGTTTTACTCGAGTGAAAAGAATTTTTTCAATGACCGGGAAATTCAATTGCTGGAAGACATTGTAGCTGATATCTGTTTTGCACTGGAAATCGTGGAGACCGAAAAACGCTGAAGCGTTCGTACCAGACGAGGCAGCACGAAACATAAACGGTGTACGTGCGATGCCTTCCTGTCCACACCCGGTAAGCCTCAACGAACCGTACCAAGGGGGCGGGAGGTTGATCTCGTTGCGATACAGCTCAACCCGGCATTACACCCCACGGCATGACACCTATTTAATCCCGCACTACTCAGATTTAGGTAATGTGCGGGATTGCCGGGCAGTACTGTTATCACGGGGGAACTCCGGATGTCGGACTCCTTTCGCGGATGGCAGAACGTCTCGCTCACCGGGGACCTGATGGCGAGGGGACGTATATTGCGGGGAGCATCGCGCTCACCCACCGGCGCCTCGCCATCATCGACCTCTCACCTGATGGCAGCCAGCCGATGACAAGCGAAGACGGTTCGCTCCGGCTCGTGTATAATGGCGAAATTTACAATTTTGTGGAACTCCGCGACGAACTGGTCAACAAAGGGCACCGGTTCCATTCAAAATCCGACAGCGAGGTCATCCTCCATGCCTACGAGGAATGGGGTACCGGTTGCCTCGCCCGTATGAATGGCATGTGGGCGTTCGCGCTCTGGGACGAGAAGCGGCAGGAACTCTTCTGCGCCCGTGACCGGTTCGGCATCAAGCCATTCTATTATACCGAAGCCAGGGGCACATTCCTCTTCGCCTCAGAGATCAAGGCACTGCTTGCCCACCCGGATGCCGGAAAAAGCCCGGATGATGAGATGCTGGGCGCCTACCTCGCGTGGGGGATTCTGGATCACACCGAACGGACGATGTTTGACGGCATCTTCCAGCTGAAACCCGCCCACGCGATGGTCGTCAGCCGGAAAGGGTGCACTCCGCCATTCCGGTACTGGAGCGTGACGGTCAACAATACGATCAGATCAGGCGCCGGCAACAACGAAACTGCCATGCACCTCTTAACCCTCATTACGGACGCCACACGCTCCCATTTGCAGAGCGATGTCCCGGTGGGTACTTGTCTCTCCGGGGGCATCGATTCATCGGCACTCACGGTCATAATAAACATCCTCATCCGAGACGAAGCGCCGCAGAGCGTGGGTGCCCGGCAGAAGACCTTCTCCGCCGTCTTCTCAGACAAACGATTCGATGAGAGCCGGTATATCGATGAAGTGGTATCGGCAACCGGTGTGGATGCCGGACGAACCGAACCGACGCCCGACCAGCTCTGGGAGGACATCGACCAGCTCGTGTATATGCAGGATGAACCGTTCGGCTCGCTCTCCATCTATGCCCAATACCGCGTGATGCAGCTCGCCGCAACAAAAGTAAAGGTGGTGCTGGATGGGCAGGGCGCAGACGAACTCCTTGGCGGGTATATCGCGTACCAGTGGAGTTATATCCACGGGCTGATCCAACAGTTCCACTGGGGGGCTGCCCTCGCAGAAGTGATCGGCAGCACCCGCCATCACCGGGGATTCTTTAAAAACGCGGTGGGGCAACTCTTTGCACGAAAAAAACGACGGAGCCTGTTGCGATGCGCTCCACCGGTGATCGACCGGTACCGGGGCAGTCTTGACGACGTTCTGGGTAAGGAACTCACGACAACGAACCTCCCGGCGCTCCTCCACTACGAAGACCGGAACGCGATGGCATTCTCCATCGAATCCCGTGTGCCGTACCTTGATCTCAATGTTGTGGAGTATATCGCAGCGCTCTCACTCTCCCAAAAGATCAAAAACGGGGTGACGAAGGTCACCCTCCGTCGCGCAATCAAGGGGCTCATCCCGGAATCCATCCGCTGCCGGATGGATAAGATGGGGTTTGTCACGCCGGAAGAGGTCTGGATGAAAGATGCACTGCGACCCTTCATGCTCGAGATCCTGACCTCCGCGAGTTTCCATGCACGCCCCTACTGGGATGCAGATGCAGCAGCGAAGGATTACCTCGCGTTCCTCAATGGTAAATCGGATTACTCCCCAGACCTCTGGCGGATCGCGTGCACGGAACTATGGCTCCGAAAATTCTTTGATCACCGGCACGCGCTCGATCACCCCGGAAACTCATCATAACCATAACGCCCATCATACCCATCAAAGGGGCAGCGGGAACATGCCATCACAGAGCCCCCGGGTAGGTTTATGATACGGGTTTATGATATCATCCGGCGTACAGGAATCATACACATATCTGCGTGCAATAAAAGGACACATCCCCATGAAATCCATCATCCTTGCCGGCGGTGTTGGGACCCGCCTCTTCCCGCTCTCCCGGGAGTATTACCCAAAACAGTTCCTCCAGATGGGTGGGCAATCCCTATTCCAGAAGACCTGTGAGCGGGCAGCCCGGCTCTCCGGTGCTGACGGCATGTATATTGTGACAAACGAGATCCACCAGTACCTCGCAAAGAACCAGGTGGAAGAACTGGGATACCTGCTGGAAGGCGATCATTTCCTCGCCGAGCCGGTGGGAAAAAACACCCTGCCGGCTATTGCGTGGGCGATGCAGCGCATTAAAAATACATCCCCCACCGCCACCGCAGTGGTCTTCCCGAGCGATCACATGCTCGATATGAGTGCTCTTGATGTGATCGCTGCAGCGGAACCGCTCGCAGAGAAGTATCTCGTCACGTTCGGCGTCAGACCTACATCCCCGCAGACAGGCTACGGGTATATCAAGCCGGGCAAGTCGTTGGAAGCGGGTGCAGTTGTTGAGGAGTTTAAAGAGAAGCCGGACGAGAAAACGGCAGAGACCTACGTGCAGGAAGGATATCTCTGGAACAGCGGGATCTTTCTCCTCTCAACGACCTGCTTCTTTGACGAACTGAAGCGCTACAACCCCGCCATGTATGCGGCATTTTCCAGCGGGAACGCTCCGGACTATTCCCGGCTTGAAGCGATATCCATCGACTACGGGCTCCTCGAGCATTCGAAACGGGTGGCGGTTGTCCCGATGGATATGCCGTGGAGTGATCTTGGGACATTCAAGGCGCTGTATGACGTGGAGCAACATGATACTGAGGGCAATGTCGGGGCTGCCGAGTACCTGTCGGCAACGAACAACTTTGTCTATGCCCCAAAGAAGCATGTCGGGTTGATCGGTGTCCACGATCTGGTTGTTGTCGACACCACCGATGCGCTCCTCATCTGCGACAAGAACCACACCGAAGATGTGAAGCAGCTGGTCAACCGGTATAACAAAAAGAACGACCCGGTGACGAGATTCCACCGGCAGGTGCACCGCCCGTGGGGCTCCTACACGGAACTTGAGTTCTCCGGCATGTACAAGATAAAGCGGGTTACCGTGAAGCCGGGGCAGAAACTCTCGCTCCAGCTCCACCACCACCGGAGCGAGCACTGGGTAGTGGTGAGCGGGACGGCAGAGGTCGAGCTCAACGGGGAGAGCCGGTTGCTGCGACAAGGTGAGAGCACGTTTGTCCACAGCGGAACACAGCACCGCCTGAGAAATCCCGGCGTCATCCCACTCGAAGTGATCGAGGTGCAACTTGGGGAATACCTCGAAGAGGATGACATCGTCCGTTTCGAGGACGATTACGGCAGGGTGGAGTGAGGGGCGCCGTTTTCACTCGGGTGTACTCTTGCGCCATGAGGAAACCATGCACTCTTTTTCCCGTCGCCACAAAACAAGGGGGGATCGTGACTGGCATTTGTCCTGCCGGTGCAGCACCTCATTTTTATGAAGTGTGATAATACTTCCATCCCCTCGTGCCGCCCGGATGGTTGCTCGATGACGTAGTTACCAAGAACGGTGCGGGAAAACCGTGCGTAAAGCGGCAGTATTCTTTACCGGCGAGGTGGTCGCTCGTGCTTCTTTGGTTGATCCCCGAACTGACTGTTGCCGGTGATCAGGCACAGGTTTCCGTTTCCGATGAGTGCCTCCCTTCCCGCAGATTTGAGCCCCTCAATGACAAACTCACGGTTGCGGGGATCCTTGTAGTGCAGGAGCGCCCGTTGGATCTTCTTCTCGTGCCCTTTCGGGACATGAATGGACTCCATCGTGAACGGGTTGATGCCGGTGTAATACATGCAGGTGGAGACACTCATCGGGGTTGGTGTAAAGTCCTGCACCTGTTCGGTGTAGTGGTGATGTTTCTGGATGTAGCACGCGAGATCAACCATGTCGGCAACGGTGCAGCCCGGATGCCCGGACATGAAGTATGGCAGAAGATATTGCCGTTTCTGTTTTCCGCTCTGCGATCTTCCCTGCTGAACTGCCTCGAACTGCTCCCTGAACTGATCAAATACTGCACCATCCGGCTTATTCATCGCATCGGTGACCTCTTTTACGATATGTTCCGGAGCTACCTTCAGGTGCCCGGAGACATGATGTTCGCACAGGATACCGAGGTACCCGGAATCGTCGGCAAGGACAAGGTCATACCGGATACCGGAGCCGGTAAAGACCCTCTTCACCCCGGGAATTTCACGGATCTTTTGCAGAAGAAGAACTAGTGCCCGGTGGCTCGTCTTTAAGGTTTTGCACGCCGGGCTGCACTGTTTGTCCGGGCACGCGCCGGTGGTTGCCCAACGAGGACAGGAGAGCGAGTACATGTTCGCCGTGGGACCGCCCACGTCCTGCACGATGCCCTTCCACTCCAGCATCTTCGTCATCCGGGTTACTTCGCGGACGATTGATTCACTGCTCCGGCTCTGGATCTGCCTGCCCTGGTGGTGCGTGAGGGCGCAGAATGAACACCCGCCAAAACAGCCCCGGTGGCTCGTAACCGAGAACTGAACCGGTTCGAGCGCGGGGATGGGTTGGGTATATGATGGGTGAGCCAGCCGGGAGAAGGGCAGATCGTAGACATGATCGAGTTCCGCGGTCGATAGGGGCATTGCCGGGGGATTCTGGATGATCACCGTCTTTGGATGTACCTGTGCCACCCGGTGCCCCCGCACGGGATCCTGCTCCCGGTAATGGAGTGCAAACGCCCGTGCATATGCCTGCTTGTCCTGCGACACTTCGGTAAACCCGGGGATCTCCACGGATTCTTCCGGAGGTTGATCTCGCCATTCGGCAATAGAGATGGCAAACGCAGTCCCCGGAATGTCCCGAATTGCACGGGCAGGCACTCCGGTATCGAGTCGCCGGGCGATCTCCACTACCTGCCGTTCCCCCATACCAAAGACAAGGATATCCGCCGGGGCGTCGGCAAGGATCGACTGTCGCACCCGGTCCTGCCAGTAATCATAGTGGGCAAATCGCCTCAGGCTCGCCTCGATGCCCCCAATCACAACCGGCGTTTCAGGAAAAAGTTCGTGTACCCGATTGGTATAAACAATGGTTGCCCGATCGGGTCTCTTTAGCACCCCGCCGGGCGAGTATACGTCTTCACTCCGCCGTTTCAGGTTCGGAGTGAGGTTATTCACCATCGAGTCGACGTTCCCCGATGAGATGCCAAAGAAGAGACGTGGTTTTTTGAGCACGGTAAATGCTGTATCGCTCTTCCCATCCGGTTGCGCAATGATGCCCACGGAAAACCCGGCATCCCAAAGCATCCGCCCGATGAGTGCTGTGCCAAACGAAGGGTGATCCACGTAGGCATCACCGGTCACGAGAATAATATCAAACTCGCGGATACCCAGCCGCTCCCCTTCTGCGAGGGACATGGGAAGGAAAGGCGGTTGTTTTGTCATACAACACACGTGAGGTGGGAGAATAAATTCACAAGACGGGTCCCTGTCACCGGGGGGGGCGCCGGGTCAGGTCCCGGATGATCTCGGCAAGTCCACCCGGCAGCTCAGTTGCATTCTCAGTGCTCCCTTTTTTGGGTGCATCCGTGGGTTGTTCCCCGGTCTCTATCTTTTTCGATCCTACAGAGCCGATGTCCTTTCCATGAACCGGTAGGTGCACCTGTGTCTTCTCATCCAGTTCCCGGCGGACACTAAGACCCGTGAACTCGAGAACTACAGCTTCGATGACCAGATAGGTAGTCGCAATTTCGCGCAGGCAGCCGGTCAACGCATGCCCGGCACGCCCGACAGATGCATGGTAGTGGATCGTTGGACCAGAATCGCTGGGATAGATGGTGCCGATGCCGAATGTCTCCCACCCACCTTCAAACATGACAAAATGGGGGACCGGGGGGTGCGTGAGTTCTTCGGGACCGGTCACCAGCCTCCCGTCTTTTAGTGCGCCAAGAAATAGGATGGTGCCGGTTTCGATCTCCTTGTCGATAATGAATTTTTGCATGGCGACCAAAAAATCCTCGCCATCATCGATCCTCACGACAAAGACTCTGCCGAGCTGACCTTCCGAATATTGCATATAAAAAGCATCCCTGTTTGATCATCATATGATTTGTGCCAATTTATATCTCGCGCGTCAAATTGTCGGGAGATCGTGCTGTGGCGCTCCCGTTTTTTAGCCCCACGTTGGAGATGCGGGGAAGGGGGGAATCTCCAATGGAGCCCATACCGGGGGGTTTCATCTCCCACCGGCACCGCCGCCACCGAACCCTCCCCCACCACCAAATCCGCCTCCGCCAAACCCCCCGGAACCCCCGGAACCGCCATGGCTCGGAGGGGTGAAGTACAGCAGGGGAATAAACGCATAATTCATCCCCACCACGCCCAGCGGCACTCCGGTATCGGCGACCCGGATATTGAGCGTTTTTAATGCTTTCTCCACGTTCGCTCCTTTACCGAGTGCCGTCCCGAACACAAGCCATTCTCCCCACATCCCGATATCGGCAGGGGCATACTTCTGGATCATCGCAAGATCAGACAGGAACCGGGCAAATGCCTCCCACTCCAGTCTCTCCTTGTACCGGTCATCCTTCCAGTGCCCGAACAGGGTGGATGGACAGAGGATTGCAATCACGACCTGCACAAGGACAATCGCCCAGAGCACCGCTGCCGGTAAGAGGATGGAGGATTGCATAGACGCAACGAATGTGAGCATTAAAGTGATGGCAAAGAGGGCGATGGCAGCGAGCAGGAGAGGGATGATATGATCCCTGCCATCCACAATGTACTGGGTGGGAAGTGCTGCGTCCGCCCTCTCCGTCACATCAGTGAGCATCCTCTGGTACTTCAACGCGGTCTCCTCTGCTATCCGGTTTGTCTGCGCCTTTTTTGCCAGCGCTTCGATCACTCCTGTGTCAAGCACGCCATTCTCAGACAACTGCCCGAGGAGGGCAAGTACCCTCTGCTCATAGGGATCTGTCGTCGCCGTAGAAAGAACCCGGATCTCGATGCCCGTTCCCTCCCCCTTTTCTGTGATCGCGATGAGTTTTCTCCGGTGCAGGTCGAGCAGCGTGGCGTAATAGCCATCCTCGTCGAAATCCATCGCGTCATCCTTGAACAGGAGGTTCACCTGCCAGGGTTTGAGCGCAAGGTTCGGCAGGGTGCTCAGGTACTCGGGCACCACAAACGTCTTCTCCCTGCCGTACCGGTAGTAGATGAACAGGAATAAAAACGGCACGAGAATGACTGCCACCGTTGCGAGCAGGTTCAGGAAGGATGCAGCGTAATAGGGCAGGTTGTACCAGAAACTTCCCGAGCTGGTCTTTCCTTGAAGATCCGTAGTCTCAGTCCTGAAACCCGGGATCCCTGCAAGACCACCCGGAGTTGTCAGGAGTTCAACTGCAAGGATTTCGTTCTCCGCAACGCTCCCGGTGATGCTATAGACATCACCGTTCTTTTCTGTGCTTAACGATGGGGGATAGGCATACACGCGGAGAACGCTGGCAGCGGGAATGGTGATCGTCACATGCCGGTATGAGGGATGGCTCTGCCCGGAGAGTTTCAGGTTAAGGTGATCGTTGACTCCATCGTATTCGATCGGGGGATGAATAATGTAGGTGTATCCTGCTGTATATTCACCGGTGTTAAAATACGAAGGTTTGTAGATGCCAACCTCGTTTGGCTGCGCAAGAGAGGCAACCTGGGATTTGAAAGAACTGCCTTGCGGAGTACCGGTGACGACCGTGTTGTAACCGGTATCTCTGGCATATCCGACGGTTCCCATAGGTGGGTCTACCGAGAGGAATTGGATGTACGGCTGGGTGCTCGTGTTGAAGACGAGGGGGGCTTCCCATGAACGGTACAGCATCCGGTACTCGCCAGACGACAGGACATCATACGTATATTGTTCGTGCAGCGTTCCGTCCATAGAGAGGGTTGCCGCATAGGAATCCACCACGAGGTTGCCGTGAAACAGTGGCGGAACCACCGCTACAAGGTAGAGTCCGATGATCCCGATGACGAGGCTGACAATGACAAGCCCGGCAAGTTGCCTGGTTTCGCCCATGATAATGACCCTTTAGAACTCTATTTTCGGCGGTGTCTTGATCTCTTCTTCAAACTGCAGGTACTCGAGCTTGACGAGACCAATCATATGTCCGATGAATTTGGACGGGATCGTGTCCATCAGCGTGTTGAACTCCTGCGAGATGTTGTTGTATGTGTAACGCTGGCGGGCAATCTCGTCCTCGATTGCCTTGACGGAGTCCATGAGGCTTATGACTGTTGTAGAGGTTTTCAAGTCAGGATAGTTCTCTGCAACGGCAAGCAGGCGCCCGAAGATCGACCGGGACTCGGCTTCTACCTTGTTTAAGTCACCGGGACTTGCGGTAGCAACGCTTGCACGCATCGCAGTGACTTTCTCAAATGTTTCTTTCTCGAACTTTGCATAGCTCTTGACTGCTCCAAGAAGCTGCTCGATCATGTCGAGCCGTTTCTTCATTGCAACACGGATCTGCCCGAGGGTTGCCTCGGATGAATTCTTCAGGCTGAAGAACCGGTTGTAGATCCCCACCGCCCAGATGACGAGCCCAATGATAACAAGGACAATGATGCCCGGGATGATCCATCCCATGATATTCTCGAACATTGTTTCTCACTGTATTGATGAGATCACACCAGTACATAAAATTGTAGGGCGAAAAAGCAGCCGTTTGTAAGCAATCCGGGAGAATGTGTGCCGAAAAACAGGGTTTATGAGATAGTGAGCGTCCCAACGATACGGAGCTTGCCACCTTCAAGGTAGTTGAGCACCACTTTTGCACCCGTCGGGAATACGAGCTCTTTTTCCATCGTGAGCGTGAGCGTGGGCATTCTCCAGTCTCCTTCTGCGGATACTTTTTCCAACCGCGAGGGTAAAAACTGCATCCAGTGACCGACATAGAGCACCATCCCCTCCTTGAGTGGCGCTGCCCAGTATTTTACGAGCTGGGCTTTTCCCGCGATAGTGAATGCTGTTTTTATGGACGGGTCGTTTGTCAGGACGTATCCACGGTCAAGTTCTTCCGCTTCGATGTTCTTTAAGGCAAGCCCGATGCGGTCCCCGGCGACGGCGATATCTGCGTCGTCGTCGTGCTTCTGGATGGAACGGACCTGTGCGGTCTTCTGGGTCGGCAGGACTTTTAGTATGTCGTGCTTTTTTATCGTGCCCTGCGCAACAGATCCCAGCACCACAACGCCAACGCCTTTCACGTTGAAATGGTGATCGATGGGGACGACACCGTTGCCACCGGAGTCTTTGGCTTTCTGGTGGGCAGTCATCTTGACCGCAATATCGAGCAGTTTTTCGCGGAGCCCGAGTTTATCATCTTCGAGTACTTCATAGTGTTCAAGAACGGTTCCCTTGATGAGCGGGGCGATTTGTTCGATGGTGAGGTAATTCTTGAAGATAATGTAGCCGTTTGCTCTTCCGGCGCACTGGAGCATCAGGACGGTCTCACCGAATGTGGCATTGATCTCCTCCACCACAAGGACAATACGGTCTGCAAGGGAGATTGTGTAGAAGAGCGAGGATAGTTTCTCGGGATACCGGGTTGGTTCGATGAAGGTGAGGGAGGCATCGCCTTTCTTTAAGTTATAGAATGTGATGTCGCTTGTTGTGCCTTTCTTTCCAAGGTCATTGGCGTAGCCGTTGGGGGCGAGGACGGCGATGGTGAGGTTGGACATAATGACAAAAGATGGGGCGTGGGAGGATATGAGGGTTTATTTTGGAGCACACGTTTTTCATTTGAATCCAAAATAGAAATCAAGGCTTTTTGAGATTCACAGAGATATATTTAGATCATAAGAAGACTATTTCTCAATCAACTTCTTGCACCAATATTTATAAATTTTATCAAGACTTTCTTCAAGTGTCACCTGAGGTTTCCAACCCGTATCGCGTGCAAGTTTTGCGTAATCTCCGAATAAGACAGGATTATCTATCGGGCGAATGAGATCGTTCTGCTGTTCAATATGAACGGGTAAATCCAGCATCTGTGAATATATCTGAACGATATGTGCGATTGTTGAGCCCGCACCACTACAGACATTGTAGATCTCTCCTTTCTTGCCTTTTTCAAAAATTGCATCATACGCCCGGATAACATCGTCTATGTCAATAAAGTCTCTCACGATATTACCATTTCCAATCCTGATGACGGGGGCTGCCTTCCTGATCATAATTTCTGCAAATTGCTTTGCGATAGAACTGATCACAAATTTTGTCTGTTGTCCGGGTCCAATATGGTTAAAAGAGCGTGTGCAACAGATATCCAGATTATAGCCTCTTGTGTAAATATTTGCAAGGTCTTCTTGTGCTACCCGTGCGACGGCATAGGGATTTGCAGGTCTGTTATAGCAATCTTCCTTGAGCGGGAGATGGCTCTGAGTTACGATGCCATATTCTTCCGAAGACCCGACTGAAAGGATTCTACACTCATCGGCGGCAGTACGAACAGATTCGACAACATTCAAAAATGCATTTGTATTATTGAGAAATGCCGATCGAGGTTGCTGCCAGCTTTCAGCAACGGAGCTGAATGCAGCCAGATGAAGAATATAATCCGGATTGATCTCTTTGATCACGTCAAGCGTGTTATTTTCATCAAGTAAATTCCCTTGATGAAAATTTATGGAGTCAAGAATAGTATCACATCCGGGTAAAAAATCCCAGGCAGGTTTTGATCGGCTGATTCCATGGATCGTCCAGTCTTTTCGATTATTGATGATGAACGAACTATAGTGCCCACCAACGAATCCACTGATACCGGTGATTAAAATTGATCTGTCCGACATTTGTTATTAAAGATATATGGTATTTCTTAATAATTTGTACTCTGTTTTCTTGAGCGTTCATCCTGCCCGCTTACTAGTGTCTTGTCAACATAATTTTTAGACAACCATATATGCCAGCATATCCAATAATTTTTCATGGAGCAGATCGAACTTCCAGAGGATGAAGTAGAATATCTAAATGCTTTTGTGAAAAAGGGCAAAAAAAACGCACGA
>JAPKXU010000140.1 GCA_026394655.1 Methanoregula sp.
TTTTTTCACAACCGGTGCAACCACGAAAAACCGGCTTGGTAATCGGATCATCTGTGCAAAAAAGGTTTCGCAGATTTTGGAAGGGACTGCTTTGGTGCAGTGGTCCTGATAGGGGCAGATCTTGTTGTCAAAACCGTTTAAGATATATATCTATACGCTGTCCTTGCGTATAGAACGATGGGAAAAAAATCCTCCGTTTTTTTGCAGGTCAGATCCATATTGGCAGAGCCTGTTTTTCATTATGCCATCACAGAAATGTTGTCCGGTTAAATTCGGGACTGCCGTCAATACTGAGGGATTGCTGATCGAAGTGCCGTGTATGGGCAAAGAGTGCGCATGGTTTTTGATAACCATTGTGCGGTGCTCATGATCGCAAAAGAATTGTGTACTAACCAGAAAAAGAAAGCCCCGAAAGGAATGTCCGCCGACTGACGTAGAAAAACAACAGACAGGCAGTATGAATTTCTGTCCGGTCTGTAAACGGGAAGATACACAGACGACATCCGGGCCCAACTTCTGTATGTCTGGCTCTCATGTTTCCTTTGTAAAACCCGCGTTACCATTCATTGACCAAGCAGGAATCTCAAAGAAATTCCAATTTGAAAATAAAATATTCCGACGGATTCAAACATTTTTTTATTCAACAATCAGTCATGTAAAAAATTTCTTTCAACCGTTCTAAAAAAATCTGAAATCTTCCCCGGCACTATTTCGCAGGAGCCATCAAAAACGCCCCACTCCCAAGCGCCCAGAGGATGAGCGGGTACGCGATCATCCGTTCCATGCCTCCCGCACCCAGCCCGAGATAACATTTCGCACCAAGAAGAATGATGGCGGCAAGAGTGATGATTCCGAGTGCCCCGGAGAACCATGCCCATGGTACGGGGAAAACGCGGAATGACATGATCGCAACAACGCCCCCGAAGATGAACACGATCAGTGCAGAGATTACATGCGGTGTTCCGGTGTTTTCCGGAAAGATCCCGACACCGAGTGCGCCGATGCCAATCAATGCCATCAATGCAGAGAACCAGATATCTGTCCCTGCCAGCCGGAGCAGGTACGCAGCAGCGATGAGCATGACACCGAAAACAATGATCGATGAGTTGTAGACCAGTGCAGTTGATCCAACACCAAGATCGCTGATCATCTGCGTGATGTGATAGCCGGGATAAAGCGCCTCGGAAATGACAATCCCCATGAGAAACCACGCGGTTCCGAGAAAGAGGAGGACACCGGCATACGTCTTATTTGTATACGTCATGGTGGATCTGTCCTGTTATTTCATCACTCTTCCTTTTGAGGCTTAATAATTCCGCATTGAATCCAGAATTTTCCGGGTATTGTTGAAAGTGCAATTCAAAGGCTTCCGCCGTTTTGGTGCGATCATTCAGGAGCATTCTGGACAGCGGTTTGATCTGTTGGCTGCCGGTGAATGACAAACATCTTTATGCTGAAGTATTGCCGGTAACTTTCCAGCATCGCAACCTATCGCAAACTCAATAGGAGTTCACGCCAAAAACACTCTGCATGGATGATGAAAACCGGATTGAGCGAGCCACCTTTGCTGCCGGTTGTTTCTGGGGCGTTGAATCAGCATTCCGCCGGATCGATGGCGTTCTTGCGACCATGGTCGGGTATACCGGCGGGACAAAATCCGAACCAACATACCGGCAGGTATGCTCCGGTAAGACCGGACATGCGGAAGCCGTCGAAGTTGCCTTTGATCCGGCTCGTGTCAGCTACGAACAATTGCTTGACGTGTTCTGGAGTTGCCATGACCCCACCCAGCTGAACCGGCAGGGACCGGATATCGGCACGAACTACCGTTCAGCGATCTTCTACCACGCTGAAACCCAGCGGGCAGCGGCAGAAGCCGGAAAGCGCCGGATCGTGGAATCAAAAAAGTTCCGGGACAGGGAGATTGTCACACAGATCGTTCCCGCTGGCACGTTCTGGAGAGCAGCAGAATCCCACCAGCAATATTTTGAAAAATGCGGACGGCGATACTGCACAGAACACCGAATCGAAGAATAAGATCCCTGTAACTATCCGGGAAAAGTGCTGGGAAAAAAGTGCGTTATTTTTTATTTTCATCGTTCTCCGGTCCATCAACAGAAGAACCGGTCCGCATCGCACGGAACATGCCAACGACAATCGACGCAACTGCAAAGAGCGAGAGCAGAATGATTGCGTAGATGATATAGTTGAAGTTCTCTTTGACGATGGGTATGCCGCCAAAGAAATATCCTGCGCCAATGAACGCACAGATCCAGAGAATCCCTCCAATCACGTTGTACGAAAGGAACCAGCGGTATCGCATCTTTCCGACACCGGCAAGAAACGGCGCGAACGTGCGGATGAACGGGATGAACCGGGCGATCACGATCGTCAGTCCCCCGTACCGGGTGAAGAACTCTTCAGTCTTTACGAGATGGTCTCGCTTGATGATGGAGAACTTCTTTTCCAGCACTTTCATACCCACCGTATGCCCGATCCAGTAATTTGCCGTGTCACCGAGTATCGCAGCA
>JAPKXU010000257.1 GCA_026394655.1 Methanoregula sp.
GCAGGTGTGTTCAATGGTGCACTCTTGTTTGATGGGTGCAGCTGCTCGATCATTGTGAGTTTTGGTTGTGTTTGGTTCTGGCATTGTGTCACCATGCGTACGGTTTCCCGCACTATATTTACACATATGCGCATAAATCATTTAAACCTTGACACACTGACATCCAATTGCGAGACGGTCCGGACAGGTGGGCAGTCGTGGCACACGAATCATGGAGTTCTCCGCCACCCAATCCAAGCGCCACTCTTTTATCGCGAATCTAAATAAAAAATAGGTGATTATGTAACATCCACCAAAGAGACCGATCTCGCGTTTCAAAACTGGGGGCTTTGCCCCGGCATCTGACATCAATTACCCTTTTTCCTGATGAATATTATGATGCAGGTGGGCGATCACTCCATAGGTTTTTTTGGGTTACGGATCGCTGTGTGGAAGCGGGAATATATTCCGTACTTTTTACAGCCACGCCAGATCTTCTGAGAAAACAACCGGGAACCGTAATCAGGACATCTGTTACGCGGCTCTTCCCACGAGTGTGCGTTCCTGCGTGAGGGCAAAGCGGATAAAGGCATCGCCATCCTTAAGGGCTTCGGTATCGAGCGACTTCTCCGATGTAGAGTCCGAGCGGAACATCCGCACGCTGCTGCTCTCCTGCGCCGGGCAAGAATAGCGTACTTCGAGCGGATTCTCGTGCCCATGCAGCCCGGGTTTGCGGGAATAATTGTAGGCGAAGGCCACCGCCCATTGGTTGTCCTGCATGTCAACATATACGGTGCTTACAAGCGGCTGGTTGTTGTGCCGGATCAGTACTTCGTTTTCAAATTTCTCAATGAGTTGCTGGGTTGTTGCCTGAGGTTTAATTCCAAAAATTTTTGCCATGATATACTCACTCCATTCTCCAAATCCGTTGCCGGTCTCCCGGTCTTGCGTTTTTTCATTTAATTTCCATCTGCACGTTGGTTAATTCACGATAAGTTCCCCGGTCGTAATCGCATGGCTGTTCGATCAACCATCATACGTTCCTCGTTTATTCCGCGTTCCTCCCGCGTGCCTGACCGAACCAGAAACCAAATACACCCCCAACAAGAATCCCGCCCACTGCTGCCTGCAAAGCAAAAAGGCATGCCTCAATTTCCCCGCTTGGCGGCTCCCATTGAGGGATTAAAGGCTGGAAATTTTCCACGGCATTACCAGAAAGTTTTGCGATAAGACCTGAACCTACATTATCAGAACCGGCAAATTCCGCCCCGCTCATTGTTGCACTCGTGTACAGGAACAATGCGCAGAATGCAACAATTGCAATCCCGGCCATGATTTCGAGCGTATACTTGTATGCCATCATATCTCACTCCGTGCGGCCTCGATCTTCTTTTCAGAGAAAACACCCAGCCGGATCAGGATATCCGGTTTGAGCGCCACGATATACTTGAACACAAGTGCAAGGACAACGCCCTCGACAATCGCAAGGGGAACCTGCGTAACGGCAAATATGCCCATGAACAGGATGAATGAACTGACAATCCCGCCGGTTTCTGCCGTGTATGCAAGCGCCAGTTCAAGCGAGGTTGTCACATACGTGAACATATCCGCGAGAGCGGTTACTAGAAACACCGTTATGTAGATATTTTCAGAAGTGTCGCGGAGGATCCGGTATACACCATATCCCACCAAGGGTCCATCAATCCCCTTGGTGACAATAGTGGCTCCAAGGACCGTAAGTCGCCCGTGAGCTAGGATCAGGCTCTGG
>JAPKXU010000119.1 GCA_026394655.1 Methanoregula sp.
ATGTTCTGCCAGTGGCGGTTTTACATAAAAGAGTGATGACTGCCATGAAACGCCATAGCCCATTCACAATTACAGAGAGTTGAGTACCATTACTGGTCTGGAACTTCTTTTCGCGTGCTGGGTGGTGGTGAACGGGGGGGCATTTATTTCCTATGCCTATGACAAGCATAAGGCGCAGCACAACGCGTGGAGGACCCCGGAAAACACCCTGCTCGTTGTTGCATTTCTGGGACCGTTCGGCGCCTACGCTGCGATGAAGCTCTTCCGGCATAAGACACACAAGATCAAATTTTACCTAGTACCAGTCTTTTTAATCCTGCAAATCGCCGTGATCCTATGGCTGGTTTTGACCGGGCATTGAGAGTTTCTGATGAGAATGCCGTGCGGCTTTTTCATGATGTATGCTTGTGACGTGATCGTGTAATTACGGGAAGGCTAATTCCACTTCATCGATAAGGACTTCGTAAAACCGTTCCCGTGCACGTCGTTCTATCCACGGCGTATGCCCGCAATTGTCGAGGAGAATGAACCGGAAATCCCGTACGACACGGGAGAGGGGGATCCGGATTCCATCCTCAGGATGAGGATCGTAATCCCCATGAATTGCCACTACCGGGCAGGTGATCTGCCTGCCATATGCGAGGAGATCCCCGGACTTTCGGAGTTGTTCCATGTCGCTCTAGGCATGTTCAAAGGTGGCATATTCGCACCGGACGATCTCATTTACATGTGGGTGGGGGTCAAAGGAATCGGCTTTATCGAAAATCTCTCCATAGCGCATGAAGAGTGCATCCTTATCCGGGGTTTTGGGGTCATTGAGTTTCTCAAAAAGTGCCTGAAGTGTGACGCGATCGTTTTCGGTGAGACGGCTCAACCGGGTCTGTGCAATCTGCGGGGCGTATGCCTCGTCAAAGACCCCGCTAGCGACAAGAATGAGTTTTTTTATACAGAGAGGGTTCTGTGCGGCGAACATATAGCTGAGCATGGCGCCCCACGAGTGCCCGATGAGGGTGAGGGGAAGATCCCCGTGGGTTTCCAATACTTCGCGCAATTCACGGAGCTGCCCGTCAAGGGTTGATGCAGTCTGGAGAGATTCGAGAACACCGTACATTCGGGAGAGTTCGCGAGCCACCGGTGCCATTTCGCCGGGAGCGCCCGGTCCGCCATGAATAACGGCAACAGAATAGGGAGGATTTCCATAGGTTCTGATATTGTTCATCGTTATCCAGAGATCTACCAGCAATAACCTGATAAAACCGCTGCTGTGGTTTCAGTAGTATTGGGATATCTCCCTCAGATGAAAAGGCTGAAGAAGTTTCGTGGTGACAAACTCTCAATGAAACGGGATATCCTGATACTTTCCCTGATGGTCATTTTCCTCGCAGTTCCAATTGTCAGTGCACAGGATATTAATATCACGCAACCAAGCACGAATGAAACACTCCTTGCAGAGATGCGCGATTTTTATGTGTATGGTATATATCCTGCAGCAGTCACAAATCCCGGAGATATCAAAATTGAGGTGTTCCCGGGTGATTCTGCAACAGGCACACCGATCCGGGTTGTCCAGAGCCAGGTTGACCCGGTTACCGGAATCACAAACGAAAGCGTAATCGATACGACATACGCGAATGGCACCCGTAAGAACAATGTCATGGTCCCGGATCTGGTCAAGGCCCCGGGCAGTATTCTGGATACAACCAACAAAGTGGTGGTGACGAATTACTACTATATGGGGCTTATTCTCGGTGGGGTAACCAAGGATTTTGATACAAATTACAAAGACGGCACCGGCTTGGCACTCACTGATCTGAAGGCCGGCAACTATACGATCAAGGTGACCGGGCTCTCCGGGAACCTTGCCGGACAAGTCGCGAGTGAGACGGTCACATTCGGACTCACCAATGCAACCCTTGGATCCTTCAGGAATATACCGAATAAAAATGCGATGATCCAGTATACGATCACCCACAATCGCCGCACATATTTTGACTGGTTCCCCGGCTATTTCACCGACCCCATTGACAGCAATAAATGGTATGAAGCTCCCCAGCGGTGGACACCCAACAACGGGATTGAGGTCGTGAACGACCGTCCCGGCACCCTCATCGATACGAGTGTGGTGGCAAACAATACTATGTTTATCTATAACATCAACAGCGCCAGCGCGACATACGGGGTTGAACTTGCATCGATTCTCAAGTATAATCTGCAGGACAACCAGAATACTACGTTTCTCTATTATGAGAACGGGGAACCGGTCCTCACGTATAATGATTCCCGTGGAGCCCCGCAGCAGGTGACATCGGCACTCAGGCAATTCAGCGGGAGCAGCAGGCTCGCCCTCACCCGCCTGGAAGTGAGGGATCCTGCCAGTATAAGTTTCGAGAACCTCTATGACCCGAACGATACCACCTGGAAATGGGCGTATACTGATCTCTCTGGAACAATCAGTATAAACAAGGGTCAGACATTCACGATATACGGCGTGGCAAAACCCATTCCTTCAACAGTTTCATCGACATCAACACCCTATAGGTTTGCCATCAATAACCGGACGTCCTATCTTGTCTGTAACATAACCGATGCGAACGGAAACCTTGTCCTTACATCAACACACGAGGTCAATTTATCACGGTACTACAACAATTATCCCGGTTCATCGAATCCGTACCAGAAGTTCAACTCCCTATTTGAGTTCGGCTCGGAATTCACGACCCTGAACACTCCGGGTACGTACACCATTTTTCTCAACGGGACGGATGTATCAGGTTCTACTGTAACTGGAGCGACTGCCACGTTTACAGTACACGTACTTCCCGGTGCACTTCCCGATGGGGGAAGCGATAACGCCCCTCCATCAGGAAACCCACAGGTAGTGATCAAGCCTGGAGCACATGCAAAAGAACCGATCTTCTTTGCCTTTACTGTTCCTTCAGCGACCGGCAATATGGCAGTACTATCTGTGATGCTCTATCCATCCCATGATATTGGAGAGGTGGAATGTATCGTTCAGCCTGTCACCCCCGGAACCCCCCTCCAGATCACCGACAGGGCTGTTGCCGGATACGAGAGCATAACGATGAACTGGATCAATCCCGGCGCAATAAACTATGCAGATATTATGTTCTCTGTGAACAGGGCATGGCTGACAGAACACGCTCTTGCACCTGATGATGTCGTCATGCTCCGGTACGCAGATAACCAATGGACAGAATTGCCAACGAAACTAGATCACACAACAGATGAAATGAGCTATTACATAGCAACAACGCCGGGCTTCTCGTACTTTGCGATTGCAGATAAGGCACGTGCGACAGGGGCATCGGTGAATGGAACTGTGACGGCGATGGGAAGTGCGGGGATTTCATCTGCCAAAAGTACGAGCACTGTACAAATGAACAGACCCGCTGCGAGTGTTCCAACCGGTGTGCTGACTCTGCCACCCACCCCGGTTTTAACACCGGTTGTTTCACCAGCGCAATTAACTGTTAAAGATCTCTTCTTCCCGAATCACGGGCCTGCTCTTATCACAATTGTTGTATGGGCAGTCGTGATCCTTATCATAATTATTGCGATCATCCTCATACGGAGATGGTGGATCCGCAGGCAGAACCCGTCGCTTTTCAGGAAATACGATTAATATTTAATCGTCTCCCTGAACGAGAGAACCATGCCTCTTTAATACCGGGCTTTGCCATACTTTTATTTAATGAGAACCAACAGGCACCACTACTTCCTTGACCTTGCACTGCGGTGCGCCCACCAGGGCACCTGCCTCCGGCGCAACTTCGGTGCGATCATCGT
>JAPKXU010000059.1 GCA_026394655.1 Methanoregula sp.
GATGGAAAGATCAAGGTATGTGATCATCCTTGGAGTGATCCTTGTCCTGGCGGTGTTTGTTGCCGGTTGTTCGAGCGGACCTGCGTCTGACACCACGACAACAGTCCCCACAACCAGCGCACCAGTGATAAAGTATGCCGCAGGTGACATTATCGGCAAGACATCGACATCAACCGACTCTGTCTGGCTGATCCTTGCGTATGATCAGACCGCCGACCAGTACGAACGTGCCCTGATATACAAGAATACAGCAGGCACTTGGGGATACCGTACCAATACTAATACCGATAAACTAACTCGGGAGACCGTCGAGAAACTGTATCCGGTAAAAATTTCCCATGTCACGGTTTCGTCTGTTCCTATAGTGACGCCAACCGTTCCAACGACGGTGCCGACAACGCTCTCCGGAAGTGCGCCATCCGTCTCGAACATTACCCCGACTAGTGGGGCAGTGGGAGGTACCGTGTCGATGACGATCCTCGGGAGCAACTTCCAGAGCGGTGCGACGGCAAAACTGGTTCAGGCGGGATATCCCCCCGTCACCGCAACTGGTGTATCAGTCTCTTCCACGAGTGTCACATGCACGTTCAGCCTTGGCAGTCTGCAAAAAGGGCTTGCAACGGTCCGTGTTACCAATCCAGACGGGCAGTACGGCGATATTGAGAACGTGTTCAGTATCGGGGAAGCTGGACCGATAATCGCGAGTGTCAGTCCCATCACCGGTGGATTAAACCAGACCTATGCATTGACACTGACTGGTCAGAACTTCAAGGATGCAGTAAATGTCATGCTGACGAACGGGGGTTCATTGATTCCCTGTAACAGTCCAACTGTTACCGGTTCAGCAACAATCAAGTGTAATATTGCAACCGGATCCGGACCGATTGGCGACTGGACGGTGACAGTAAAGAACCTTGATGGTCAGATGTCCGGTGTAGCGCCACAGCCATTCAAAATAACGAACAGTACCGCGTAAACCCGGATCACTCCCTTTTTTCGTTTGTATATTTTATAAAATCCCGGCGCGGATGACCATGGATCTCTTCATCTTTTCTGTCATTGTTCTTGCCCTGACGGGCAGTATTATCGGGGTTGCTTCGGGCTTACTCGGGATTGGGGGTGGTTTTCTCATGGTGCCCGTGCAGTTCTGGCTCCTGTCTACGCTCGGCGTTGATCCGACCACTGCCATCAGGGTCTCTTTTGGCACCAGCCTTGCCGTTGTCATCCCGACTGCGCTCTCCAGTGCATGGGGGCATCACTGCCGCCACTGCGTCCTCGTCAGGCACCTTGCGCTCATGGCAGTTCCCGCATTTGTTGGAGCGGTTCTCGGTGCCATTCTCGCTACACATGCCCCCGGAAAAACCCTTGAGACGTTGTTTGGAGTGATCGTTCTTGTTGCTGCGGGAACAATGCTTGTCGCAAAGACCCCTCTCCACGATCAGGAGATCTCAGAAAACAAGTTGCTGTATGTCATGTGGGGGCTGGTCTTTGGTGTGGTATCCGGGTTACTGGGTATCGGGGGAGGGATTGTCATGATACCGGTGATGACCATCATCCTGCGGTTCCCGATGCACCAGGCAATTGGTACTTCAGCTGTGGTCATGCTGGCGTCTTCGGTTGGCGGGGTCATCTCCTACATCGTAAACGGGTTGGGTGTTTACGGGCTCCCGCCATACTCATTCGGTTACGTGAATGGGTTACAATGGCTCATTCTCGTTGCAGCAAGCGTGCCCATGGCACAGATCGGTGTCCGTGCATCCCATGCCCTTCCCGCACAGAGGATCAAACTGGTCTTTATCATTGTCATGGCGATTGTCGGACTTGACATGATCGGGATCTTCGGCTGAATGGTTGGGATGCCTGTTTTCTGGTCGATCATTGCCGCATACGGGATGTCTGCCACCCGTCGGATACCCTGGTACAAGGCAGATGATTGAAGGCGTGTCGTGCGACGTACTATAGAAACCATTATTCAGTCCTCTATGCCACTCACTATCATCATTATAAATGAGGATGGTCTTTCATGGACAGGTACATATGTCAAATCTGTGGGCATGTATACAACCCGGAGAAAGGTGAAGCGATTCAGGATATCAAGCCCGGAATTGATTTCTCATTACTTCCTGCCGACTGGGAATGCCCGGTCTGCGGTGCTAAAAAAGACAAGTTCAGAAAGGAATGATGGTGACAGATTATGGTCTCACGAGAA
The DNA here is from genome assembly GCA_026394655.1 of Methanoregula sp. GTDB lineage: Archaea > Halobacteriota > Methanomicrobia > Methanomicrobiales > Methanospirillaceae > Methanoregula. The sequence goes on from JAPKXU010000059.1 coordinate 2,210, forward strand.
CTGGCACACGGAATCTTCTGGGTTGGTGCCCTTGATTTTGACCGGAGGCTTTTTGATGAGTTGATCCCGCTTCCGGAAGGCACCAGCTACAATGCGTACCTGATCCGGGGCAGCGAAAAGACAGCACTCATCGATACGGTCGATCCGTCAAAGGAGTTCGAACTGGTCTCAAACCTCGTGAAACTCGGTGTCGATCGGATCGATTATGTCATCATCAATCACGCAGAGCAGGATCATTCCGGGACACTCCCGATGATCCTTGAATTCTATCCGGATGCGGTTGTAGTCACGAACGAGAAGTGCAGGGACCTTTTAACTGCCCTGCTCCATTGCCCGCCGGAGACGTTTAAGATCATCAGGGATGGCGATACCCTGTCGCTGGGTGACCGGACGCTTGAATTTTTCCTTACCCCGTGGACGCACTGGCCCGAAACCCAGGTCACGTACCTGCGCGAGGACCAGATCCTCTTCTCCTGTGACCTCTTTGGGTTTCACATGGCAACAAGCGATCTTTTCATCACTGATGAAGCCGCCGCGTACCAGTCCGCCAAACGGTACTACGCGGAGATCATGATGCCATTCCGTGGGAGCATCAAAGGGTATGTGGAGCGGGTGAAAGGTCTGCCCCTCTCGATGATCGCACCAAGTCACGGACCGGTCAACCGCCGCCCGGCGCTGATCCTTGATGCCTATGCGGACTGGGTCTCGGATGCGGTGAAAAATGAGGTCATCATCCCGTACATCTCGATGCACGGCAGCACCCAAAAGATGGTAGAGCAGCTGACTGATGCACTGATTGCACGCGGGATCACGGTCAGACCGTTCAATCTCACCCGTACTGATATCGGGGAACTGGCAAAAGCGCTCGTCGATCCTGCAACTGTCGTGATCGGAACCCCCACCGTACTCTTCGGTCCGCACCCGCAAGTGGTCTATGCGACATATCTTGCCAACGTGCTCAAACCCAAGTGCCGGTTTGCATCAGTGATCGGGTCATATGGCTGGGGCGGGAAGGCAGTTGAAACGATCGCAAAGATGCTCGACCATGTGAAGGTCGAACTGATTGAGCCGGTGATGATAAAGGGGCTCCCGGATGAGGCGACGACAAAAGCGCTCGACCGGCTCGCTGACGATATCTTAAAGAAGCACAAGGAGCTGAACATCACATAAGGTGGAGAGGGGAATATGACTAAATTGTTTGAAGTTTACAAGTGCAGCGTCTGCGGGAATACCACAAAAGTTGTCCATGCATCCGGGGGCACCCTCGTCTGCTGCGGGCAACCGATGGTACTCCAGCCGGAGAAAACTGCCGATGCGGGCAAGGAGAAACACGCCCCGGTTGTTGAAAAGACCGCACAGGGCATCATCGTGAAGATCGGGTCCATCCCTCATCCGATGGAGGAGAAGCATTACATCGAGTGGGTAGAAGTGCGAACCGGTGAGCACATTTACATCCGGGGATTTAAGCCCGGCGAGAAGCCGGAATCAGAGTTCCCCGTCACAGACACGAACGTGAAGGTGCGGATCTACTGCAATGTTCACGGGCTCTGGACGAACAGGGCGTAATTGTGATAAAACGGCACGCACTCTCTTTTTTATGGCAAACCCTAATAGAGCACAAGTGGCAACCTCCTAGTGATGCACCGGCTCGGGTATATCGCAACGATCATCGCAGATATCGGGGATATCTTCTATTTTATTGCCCCGATCACCTGCATCCCGCTCCTTGTTGCTGTGATTTTCTCTGAATGGAACATGCTCGTGCCGATGGCAGCAGTCCCCGTCGTCTTCTTTTGCTTCGGGCTCCTCTTTAGACAGATCCCGCGGAACACGCGTGAGATACGCCTCTCAACTGCCCTGTGCTCGGTTGCCCTGTTCTGGTTTCTGTCTGCCGTGATCTGCGGCATTCCGTTTGTTTTAGGACTTCACATGGGTTTTACTGATGCCGTCTTTGAAGGGATGGCGGGGTGGACGGGCACTGCGTTTACGATGATGCGCTCTCTTGATACTGCCCCCCATACCCTGCTCTTCTGGCGATCGTATATGCAGTGGATCAGTGGCATCGGGATCATCGCGTTTGCGATTGCAATGGCAAGCAGTACCGGCTTGTTCCGGTCAAGAATGTTCCGGACCGAAAGCCGGGATGAGCCCCTGATGCCAGGGGTGATCACGACGGGACGGGCACTCTGGCAGATTTATGGGTTCCTCACGTTCTTTGCTATCGGGCTCATCCTTTTTACCGGGCTCTCACTCTGGGAATCGGTCAACCTCGCGCTATCAGCAGTCTCAACCGGCGGGTTCACCATCCATGGTGGGGGCATCCTCTACTATGACAGTGTTCTGCTCGAACTGATCCTCATCCCGATCATGATCGCGGGAGCGCTTCCCTTCAAGTTGTATTACCTGATAAAGGAGAACCGGCGCTGGAGCCTCTTCGGTGACGAGCAGGTGAAACTCTTTTTCGCGCTCATGCTCATCGGCATCGTGGTACTCTCCTATGATTTTATCTTTTTTAACAACATGGACTATCTGCCTGCCATCCAACAGGGGCTCTTCATGACGGTAAGTGCTCTCACAACTACCGGATTTCAGGTAGCAAACCTCCATACGTGGGCAAGCGTGACACTCCTTTTTTTGACAATGCTTGTCTTCATTGGAGGGGCATCAGGCAGTACTGCGGGCGGAATCAAACTTAAACGGATCGCCCTTGCTTACCGTGCGCTCGTCTGGTGGTTCCGCCGTCTCTTTGTGAGCGGGAAGATACTCGTCCCGTTCCGGATCGAAGGCAGGGTCATCCCGCGTGCCACTGCAGAGCTGGAGACTGCAAAGAACATGCTTGTGATCATTCTTTCGGTCATCATCATCTTTGTTGCTACGCTCGCTGTACTGCAGTTTCATCTCACCACCTTCAACATCATGGAGGTCCTCTTTACGATCGTATCCGCTTTCTCTACGTGCGGGATTAATACCGGGTACGTATCACCGGATATGCCTGTTATCTCAAAATGGATTTTTATCCTCGTCATGTGGCTGGGACGGCTGGAAGTGATCCCGGTCATTATGCTCTTTGTCGCAATATTCCGTGGACCGGATTAGGGATGCACTGCTGGGCACTGGCACTGCAATAACACAAGTTTACTTTTCTTAACTTCAGAAGATCTAATATAAATTGCCGTGCCAAAGTATGGTGATGAAACAGATCGCCCTGTACGGTAAGGGAGGTATCGGGAAGTCCACGACTTCGGCAAACCTCTCTGCCGCGCTCTCGTTGCAGGGGCTCGATATCCTGCAGATCGGGTGCGATCCCAAGCGCGACAGCACCCGCATGCTGATGCACGGGAGCTTTATCCCGACGGTGATGGATCTTGTCCGGGAACGTGGCGATGCCGCTATCTCTCTTCCCGAGATCGTGTATTCCGGTTTTAACGGTGTCCGCTGCGTGGAAGCCGGGGGACCCGAACCCGGAGTCGGGTGCGCCGGAAGGGGGATCATTGCCACGTTCCAGCTGCTCGAAAAGTTCGGGGCGTTGACCGGGGATGTCATCGTGTACGATGTGCTGGGCGATGTGGTATGTGGCGGGTTTGCCATGCCGATGCGGGAGGGATATGCGCAAGAGATCTACCTTGTTACATCCGGCGAACTCATGTCGCTGTACGCGGCAAACAATATCTGCAAGGCAATAAACCGGCTCTCCTCACGGGTAAAGAGCAAGTGCCGGCTTGCGGGTGTGATCTGCAACGCGAAGAACCAGCCCCGTGAAGAGGAACTTGTTGCCGAGTTCGCCCGGAGGGTCAACAGCTCGCTTGTGCAGTTCATCCCCCGCGATCGGGTCGTGCAGGTAGCTGAACTGAACCGCCAGACCGTGATTGAATTTGATCCGGGTTCGGCTCAGGCTGAGCATTACCGGGTCCTCGCTCGGCGCGTCATGGAGAACACCCGGTTTACGATCCCAACCCCGCTCGAGATCGATGACCTTGAAGCCCTCGCCGTCGAATTCATGTAGGTACGGGGGGTGCACGCTCACCGGGGCACTCTCGGTGACCACCCACGTGCGGGATGCGGTGACCGTCGTGCATGGTTCGAAAGGGTGTACCCACCACAACTTTTCGCTTTTGCATGCGACCAGTCTCGACAATGATGTGCCGGTAATCCCCAATCTTGTATCAACCGGGCTTTCAGAGACTGACATTATATTTGGCGGCGAACAGGCGCTTGACCGGACTCTCGACTCTGTTTTACGGGATGATCCCGGTGTCGTCTTCGTGCTCTCTACTTGTGTTGTCGATATCATTGGAGATGATGTCAGGATGGTATGCGGGAAAGAGCGGGGCGTCCCGGTCATTCCCGTGCCGACAGCGGGATTTCTCGGGGGCACTTTTCAGGATGGCGTGAACAAAGCCCTCATTGCCCTTGCCGGTATGGCGGAGGGCAGTACTGCAAATAAAGCCAGAACTGTGGACAACAAGGAGAGGGCATCCGTGAATATCATTGGCGAGAAAAATCTTGAGTTCGAGATTAATGAGAATTATGCCGAAGTAACCCGCCTGCTCTCCTCTATCGGTATCCCGGTGAACATCCGGTTTGTCCATGACCTTTCGTCAGCACAGATCCCGTCGCTCGGCGCTGCACGGGTAAACATCCTCCGGGACCCGGCACTGGTTCCAGTCGGGGAATACTTAAAGAAGCGATTTAAAACCCCGTACATCTCTTCATTTCCCCTTGGTTTATCCGGCACACCCGCATTTATCAAGACTGTGGCGGATGTGTGCGGTGTGGACTGCCGGGATGCCGTTGCAGAGGAACAGGTATTGCAAGCTGAGACACTTGCCGCATTCGCAGATTTGGAAGGTGCAACCGTCTCGTTTGAGAATGCCCTTGTGGATCCGAGTGCGGTCCCTGCCGCCAAAAAACTCGCACGGGCGCTGGACCTGCACATCAAAAAGAACGGGCGACCGGTTCCGGTGCCTACAACCCCTCCCATCGGGGTTGCCGGCACACGACGGATGCTCCACCGCTGGAGGCGTGCGATCCATGCCTGAATGTACAAATCCCCTCTGGTCGTGTGCCATGACCGGCGCTGCCTCCTGTCTCGCCGGCTTTCGTGGCTTATCAGTTGTCATTCATGGTTCAAGCGGGTGCTATTATTATCCTGCGACACTGCTGCATGCCCCGCTGCATGGCACGTTCATCATGGAGAACGATGTGATCTTCGGCTCGGAAGAACGGTTGAACGAGGTTATACACAGCCTGTCAGGGAACGGCACACGGATTGCGGTGATCACTACGTGTGTCCCGTCGATTCTTGGCGAGGATATACGGTCGATGCTTGCTGCCCATGATGTCATCCTCGTTGACAGTCCCGGCTTCTCCGGCGATGTGGAGGCAGGATACCATATCGCCCTCTCCACGCTCGCACCCTCTGTAGATCCTGACAGCACCGGAGTTAATATCGAGGGAGCGAGCCTCTTTGATCCGTTCGCACGAGGGAACGTGCAGGAGTGTTCCCGGCTGCTGGACATCGCCGGAGTTCCCAAAGGCACCATATTTTCACAGGACGCGCTTCGTAACGTCTGGCAGGCTGCACCGTATACCATCGGGACGAACGAAGATTTCCCGAGCGGCGTCGGCACATACCTTGGCGGCACGCTGGGATTGTCTGAGACACAGACCACGTTTGAGCATATTGCCGAAGTGTATGACGGTGCAGACATTGAGCCCGTCTGCCGGGAGATTGCCGAAGAGGAAGAGAGGGTCATTTATGCCTGCGACAAGTACCTGCGCCGGTATGATCCCCCGACGGTTGCGATCTTTGCCGGGGCTTCGTATGCGCAGTTTGCCGCTGAAGTACTGAACCGGTATCTTGATGCCGGGATACTCTTTGTCGGAACACGAAACGAACCTTCTCCGGTTTCACGGTATCCCACTGCACGCATAGCAGGACTTTCCGAAGCACGGGCATGCATAGAACAACACACGCCGGATCTGGTGATAGGGTCATCGTTCGAGCGATCGGTTTGTAACGGCAGGGCGTTTGTAGGGATCACGCCTCCACTACGAAGCAGAGTCCGCCTCGTTCACCAACCGCTTGCCGGTATCGGGGGTACATTGCATTTCACCGAAGAAGTTCTGAATGCCTGCATGGACCGGAAGCCTGCGACACATTGAGGTAGAAGCGCGTTTTACACTCGCGGTATTGCGTGGTTTTGCCCGTCCGCTGGTGGATTATGGGCAGTGATAATTGCGTATTCGTGAATCCCATCCAAAAAAGAGACTGATACAGTCCCCCTGCTGGTGTATGCTTGTGGCACGCGAGTCGCATGTCCGTTTTCGTACGTGGAAAGGATCAGCATACAGGGTCCCTTCTTGTTGTGTTGAATTCCGCTCCTCTCAGCACCAATTACGACGGTAAATTCCGGGAGATCTGACTGATCGTTCACTTTCACACCGCGCACGGCAACTGGTTATATACCGATCTGACGAACGCCTTATTACGACAGAGAAGGTGGTCGTGTATGATGCAAAAAGCAGGATATATACAGCGGACAGGGTGCAGCGCGCTCGATTGCGATGGGATGATGCATGAAGTGATCGAGATGCATATACTCGGTACCCGGTATGCAATCCGGCTGGCAGCACTGGTGCGAGGAATATCCGGGCATGTATGCATTCAGGTAGAGGCGATCAACCGCGAATGGAATAACTACCTTGGAGCAACCTGTGGGCTTGCGCAGGTTTCGGCATCCGGTAAAGCCCTGAACATCGAACTCTTCGGAGCCGGAGACTTCACCGTCTCGCTTGCCACACTCCGGGCAGTGATCTACAAAAAGCAGCGTCTTGCAGTAGTTGTAAAGATCCCGGAGCAGTCCGTGCAGCCTGCCTGGAGATCGCAACGGATTGACGAAAACCAACAGCAGATCAGCGCCGTTGTGTAAGATCGTGCAGGGGTTATTCCTGCCTCACGCTGATTATTTTTGATCTCAACGCGTGGAACGGGTGGGATACGGGAATAGTGCATGCTGGTTCTCTGTGCCTGATATGCAGGTATGTTTGTAACGGGGCAAATCCTGCCGCATAAATGAAAGCATTCACCCCCCGGATGGTTTACGGTTTGATGGTGAACGGTACACCTGTGGTACCATCTATTCTCGTGCCAATTCACTGTATCTCTGCACGTACTGTCCGACGACTCCATATCGTACAACATTAATAGTCCTGTAACAGAAGTTTACCAGTAAGAATGAAGCCCGCTTTTCTATCGGAGCGATACTCTGTTCGCCCCGGTCCGGAGGTCTGATGCGAGTATGTTAAAAGAAGATCCATACCGCGAACTGGTCGAATGCCAGCTGGATCTCATTGTGAAGTTCAACCCGGAAGGGCGCCTCCTCTATGTCAACCCTGCATATTGTGAGATGGTCGGAAAAGCCCAGAACGAATTGACCGGAAGTGTCTTTATGCCGGCTACCGATGAACGGTATACCGATGTGATAGCAACCCATATGACAAAACTCTTCCGCCCGCCGTTTGCCTGCGTAGTCGAACAGTGGCTCCCCTCCATACAGGGACTGCGCTGCATCAGCTGGTCGGCAAAATCCATCCTCGACGGGAAAGGTGGGGTGAAAACCATCGTTGCAACTGGGCGGGATGTTACCCAGCTCAGACTGGACACGCGGGCAATAAAGAAGAGAGACGATGACCTCATGCTCATTGTCGAAAGCGGGCAACAGATGTATTACACGCACACGCTGGACCATGTCATGCAGTATGTCAGCCCGAGAATCCGTACGCTCCTTGGATGCCATCCCGGTTCCGGGAAACGGTTGTGGACGGATTTCCTGTCCGATCATCCGCTCAATGCTGCCGGGCTCGAACGAACAAAGAAGGCGATCACCTCCGGACGACGGGAACCCCCCTACCGGTTGGAGTTTGTGGGGAAGGATGGTGCGAGGATCTGGGTGGAGGTGAACGAGATTCCGGTTGTAAAGAATCAAAAGACCGTTGCCATCGCTGGATCTCTTGTGGATATCACTGAGAAGATGCGCATTGACGCTGGACTTGCCGAGGCGGAAATACTCTTCAAAGGTACGAGCAGTATGCCCCTGCCAGAAGAACCCTCCCCAAAGTCCCGGTTCGGTTTTTTCAGATCTATCCTCTCAAAAGAGAAGGAGGATAAAGGAGAGGATTATTGAGGGCACAAAAACCAGCGCACATCCCCTCTAATGAAAAAACGTTGATGATACTTTCGATCACAGGCTCAAGAATGAAAGCCTGTTTCATGCAGGAATTATCTCTAAAAAGGAGGATAGTATTTAATCATGACAGAAGTAACGAAAAAATCGTCCAAAACCCTCGACGATTCCATGAAGATCACCGTGACGAGGAATGGTCCCTATATCGTGACCGGCGGGGTACCTCTCACAAGTGAAGAGATCTGCAACGATGACGAAGGTTACTGCCGGACCTGGCGGCAGGTAAAAAAGTATCCTGTTCAGGAGCAATACGCTCTCTGCCGGTGTGGCAACTCGAAGAACAAACCCTTCTGCGACGGGACGCACGCAAAGAATTACTTTGACGGGACCGAAGCGGGTGACCATGAGCCCTACCGTGACAGTGCAGGAGTGATCCGGGGTCCTGCACTCACCCTGACTGATAACGAGCATCTCTGTGTCCATGCCCGTTTCTGTATGCGAGCCGGGGGGATCTGGAACCTTGTCAAACAGTCCGATAATCCGACAGCTCATGACTTTGCCATCGAAGAAGCCTGCAACTGTCCTTCAGGCAGGCTCGTCGTCCATGATAATGCAACCGGCAAGGTCATCGAGCCCGAATTTGAGAAATCCATTGTCATTGTCGAGTACCCGCCCCGGGGAGAGCACGGGCCGCTCTGGGTTCGCGGGGGTATTTCGGTCATATCAGTCGATGGTGAGCCGTACGAGATCCGGAACCGGGTCACGCTCTGCCGGTGCGGGAGATCGGAGAATAAGCCGTTCTGCGACGGTAGCCACGTCATAAGATAATTCAGATTTATAAGAAGGAATATATGGGTAAGGAAATGAGGTTCAAGTAAATTACATCATTTGATGAAATCCGGACAATTCAGGAAACACTTATGGAGGTATGAGAAATGGCAAATCCAAAAGACGGAAAACTGGAATTGCTCACTGACAAGAACAGTGCTCTGGTACTCGTGGACTACCAGCCTGCGATGTTTGCCGGTGTTGCATCCGGTGACAAGACGATCATAAGGAACGCGGCATATTGCGCTGCAAAAGCGGCAAGTATCATGAGCGTGCCGGTTGTGCTCTCGGCAATCGGTCCGCAGAGGAACGGGGAATTCATCGCGGAGATCACCCGGTTGTTTCCCGGTCAGGAAGTGTTTGCCCGGGCTATGCCCAGCTTCGACGCTTTCGAAGACGAAAAGACATGGAACGCTTTTAAAAAGACCGGACGTAAAAAAGTGGTCGTGTCTGGGGTGTGGACAAGCATGTGCTTTGCCTATACGGCACTCCATGGGTTAAAAGAAGGCTACGAAGTGTACGGGTTGATGGATGCTGCTGGCGACTCAACTCCAGATGCTCATAAATATGGCATTGAGCGGATGCTCCAGGCTGGTGTTATCCCCATCACGCTGGAGTCGCTGGTATCGGAATGGATGCACGACTGGGGAAACCCGAAGTCCATGGAGCTGGTAAAGGAAGTGTATTCACGGTACGGGGCGATGATCGGGCTCGGGATGCCATAACGCTGCACAAAAAATAATTGGAAAAAAGTGGGTGTTGAAGAGTGACGATGATCCTGTTGCGTAGACTGGACGTTGTGGCTCGTTTTATAACATGGAATGTGAGCTCACTTAGATAATCCCTTATTTTCCCTTCCTCACGCACTCCGCAATATATGTCCCCGCTTTCGCTGTGCTCGCCGCTCCGCCCATGTCCTTTGTCACAACACCGTCGCGGATGCTCTTCTCGATAGCAGTAACAACCGCTCGTGCCGCTTTCCGCTCCCCGATATGATCGAGCAGCATCGAGCCTGCCCAGATCGTAGCGATCGGGTTTGCAACGCCCATGCCCTTGTATTTCGGAGCCGAACCGTGGATGGGTTCAAACATCGACGTACCCTTCGGGTTGATGTTGCCACCCGGTGCCAGTCCCATGCCCCCTTGGATCATCGCGCCGAGATCGGTAATGATGTCCCCGAACATGTTAGGAGTGACGACGACATCGAACGCTTCGGGATTCTTCACAAACCACATTGTCACCGCATCGACAAAGGCGAACTCTGTCGCCACACCGGGATACCCTGCGGCGGTTTTCGTAAAGACATCGCGCCATAACCCGTAGATATCGGAAAGCACATTTGCCTTGTCTACGGATGTAAGTTTTTTCCGGCGTTCCTGTGCACGGTCAAAGGCATACGTGATGACCCGGCGTGCTCCTTCACGGGTAATAACCCCGATCTGGTATGCCACCTCTTCGGCATCGCTCTCGATATCGAGCCCGAACTTCACGTTGTAGAGTTCGCGGGCGATGGAAAGATCAGTCTTCTGGTGCTTTTTGAACCGGGAACCGATCCCGACATAAAAGTCCTCGGTGTTCTCCCGCACCACAACAAAATCAATGTCCGCCGCCGTCTTTCCCGCGAGCGGTGTCTCGACACCTTCGAGTAGTTTGATCGGGCGGAGGTTCACATACTGGTCAAACGAGAACCGGATCGCGAGCAGGATCCCTTTTTCCAGCACACCGGGGGGTATCCGGGGGTCACCGATCGCTCCGAAATAGATTGCTTTAAATTTTTTGAGCTCTGCGATATCCTCTTCGGTGAGGAGATCCCCCGTTGCAAGGTACCGGTCGGCACCGATATCGAATGCAGTCCAGTCAATATCGAAACTAAACCGTTCCCCTGCAGCATCGAGTACCTTTTTGCCTTCATCGATGATCTCCGGTCCGATACCGTCTCCACCTATTGACGCGATTTTGTACATACCGGCACCTCTTTTAATCCCTTCGCGTATTCAACAAGTCCCCCGGCATCAATGATGCCTTGCATAAACTCCGGCACCGGCTCAATCTTAAACTGTTTCCCGTCCGACTCAAGAGAGCCTTTCTTGATGTTTAAGGAGATCTTTGATCCGTCGGCTATTTTGTCTGCTTGTAGGCAGATCACCGGGAGTAGCCCTACATTGATCGAGTTCCGGAAGAAGATCCGGGCGAAGGAGCGGGCTACCACGACTCTTACCCCGGCACCAAGCAGGGCAAGCGGGGCATGTTCGCGGGAAGAACCACAGCCGAAGTTCCGACCGCCGACAATAGCATCCCCCTCCTTGACTTTCTTTGCAAACTCGTCCCGGGTGCCCTCAAAGGCATGTTTTGCCAGCTCGTCCGGGTTATTGATGGTAAGGAACCTGCCCGGAATGATCGCGTCCGTATCGATATCGTCACCGAACTTCCAGACCCGCATATTCTGTGCTGCCTGCGGCAGGTTCACGACGACCTTTTTTGCAGGGACTGACTTTTTCGCTGCCATGATCACACCTCCCTCGGGTCGGTGATAACACCGGTGATTGCGCTCGCTGCTGCCGTTGCCGGGGAGCAAAGGTAGACTTTTCCCTCTGTGCTCCCCTGCCTACCCTTGAAGTTGCGGTTCGATGTCGAGAGCGAGACCTCTCCGGGGGCTAGAAGGCCGAATGCTCCGCCCATGCATGGTCCACAGCAGGGCGCCTCCACAAGAGCACCTGCCTTGACGAACTTCTCGATGAGTCCAGCTTTTAAGGTCTTTAAGTACTCGTCACGGGATGCCTGGATGATGATGACCCGGATATTGGGGTTAAATTTCTTCTTGCCCAGCACGTCGGCAGCCTCTGCGAGGTCCTCGAAGCGCCCGTTCGTGCAGGAGCCGATGAAGACCTGATCGATATGTGTTCCCACAACCTTGCTGACCGGGACGCCGGTATCCACGTTATGCGGGATCGCGACCTGCGGTTCGAGACCGGAGGCATCGTAGAACCGTTTTTCTGCAAACTTCGCATCCTCGTCGCTTGCCAGCGCGAAGGACTTCATCTTCCGACGACCCTTCATGTACTCCCATGTTACCTTGTCCGGCGCGACAATACCCGCCTTGCCGCCCATCTCAATTGCCATGTTGCAGAGGGTCATCCTCCCTGCCATGTCGAGTTTTCGAACGGTCTTTCCCGTGAACTCGATCGCCTTATAGGTCGCGCCATCTGCCCCGATATCAGCGGCTATGGTAAGGATCAGGTCTTTTGCCCCGACCCGCTTCTGGAACTTGCCGGATACTTCTGCCCGGATTGTCTCCGGCACCTTGAAGTAGAGAGCACCAAATCTCAGGGCAAAACCCATGTCCGTGGACCCGATACCGGTTGCAAATGCACCGGCTGCGCCATACATGCACGTATGGGAGTCTGCCCCGACGATGATCTCACCCGGTGCCGCCCTGCCCTTCTCTATCGTTACCTGGTGGCAGACCCCCTCGTTGATATCGTAGTTGTGGATACCCTGTTCAGCGGCAAACTTCCGCATGTAGACATGGTTACTTGCCGCCTCTATGGAGTCTGCGGGGATCTGGTGGTCAAAGAGCATGATGATGCGTTTTGGGTCAAAGACCTTTGTTCCGCCCATCTCGTAGAATTTCTGGATGGCAATCGGACCGGTAATGTCGTGGATCATCGCCCCATCAAGAGGCGCCATGACTACTTCACCGGCTCGTATTTCCGTACCACATTTATGAGAAAATATTTTCTCTACGATTGTTGCTCCCATGCTCAATCGCTTGTATAGTTGATCTTTTATGATATTGTAGTTTGGGGACTGGCGGGTCTCTACCGGTTACGAGTGATAACTGCAACTCTTTTCGAAGTCAAAGTAACCTTTAACTTCATCCTCAGGATATGATCATGTGACAATTATGACACGAAGAATCTCCCTCGTTATCGCCATTACTGCAATTATTGCGATGGCGCTCGTTGGCTGTGTAACAGCAGCCGTCACTGATACGGCAAATGAAAAAGTGATCCATGCTTCCGGTAATGGAAATGTGATAGGTACACCAGACCGGGCACAGGTTACCTTTGCAGTCGAGACTGAAAATGCCGATGTGAAGCTTGCACAGCAGGAAAATGCCCTACAGATGACTAAAGTGATCGATGCGCTCGTTGCTTTTGGGATCCCGAAAGATGCGATGAAGACAACCGGGTATACTATTTACCCGGTGTATGACGATACCAAGACCCCTCTTGGTCAGAAGGTACGCACTTACCAGGTATCCAATACCCTCACTGTCACGCTCCATGACGTGAACAAGACCGGTGATGTGATTGATATCGCGGTGGCAAACGGGATCAATCAGGCAAGATCCATCCAGTTCATGCTCTCAGATGAACAGGCACAGGTACTCCGGAGTCAGGCGCTGACAAATGCGGTTGCCCGCGCCCGTGCAGATGCAGATACCGTGGCGGCTGCGCTCGGGACAACGATTGTTGATACGAAGAGCGCGGATATTGGCAGCAGCTACACCCCGGTTCTTTTCGAAAACTATCGGGCTGACACGGCAGCACTCCAATCCGCTGGTACATCCACACCCATCCAGACGGGGGATATCACGGTTACCGCACAGGTATCCATCACGTATACGATCCGGTAACTGCCGGGATCTATTCACAACTTTTTTACATTTAGAGCGTGTGATCAATTCTTAAATCATTGTTCATGTCCCACTCACCGGGACTCGAATACCAATCAAGTATCGAATATCCCAAAAATTGCGGATACAATAGGATTGATCTGAAATGGAGCGCAATATCGGTTTTAAAGAGCGGAGGTATATTGAGGAACTGCGAATCCTCACCCGGTCCACCGCATTTGATTGTGTGATCGATGACCGGTTCGACCGGGTGATCTATGTGATCCGGCAGGGTGACATGGGGCTTGCCATCGGTAAGAAAGGGGATAATATCAAGCGGTTACAGAACGTCCTTGGTAAGCGGATCGAGATGGTGGAGTATGCCGAAGAGCCGGATGCATTCATTGCAAACATATTCAAACCGGCTGAGGTCGTGGGTGTCGAACGAACACCGGAGAGCGGATCGGTGAATGTGTTCGTGAACAAGAAGAGTGACCTCGGCATTGCGATCGGTAAAGCCGGCTGCAATATCGAAAAAGCGCGCATCCTGTGCCGGCGGTTTCACGGGATCGAGATCGGGGAAGTACTCCTCCCAAAGGAGGCGGCATGAACAAGAACGTAGATCCGGTAATCGTGAGGGAACTCTGGGAGATCATTTGCGAACGTGCAGCTCACCCCGCCCCGGATTCGTACACAAGCCGACTGCTCAACGATACAAAAGGGATTGACAAGGTACTTGAGAAGGTCGGCGAGGAGTCCACGGAGTTCATCCTTGCGGTAAAAAATGGCGTGCGGGAACGTACTGTCGAAGAAGCAGCGGATCTCCTGTTCCACATGCTTGTTGCGCTACGGGCTGCGGATGTAGAGCTTGCCGATGTCATGGCAGAGCTCAAAGAGCGGCGCAAGTAGCCCCGTCTATTTTTGCAGGAACGTGGATAAGTCCGTGATTTGGGGAAGCTCGGAGCTCTTTTGCCCTGCGGTGGCAAGGACTGACTCATCAACAAATACGGGCGCATTTCCGCGCAGGGCGACCGCAATACCGTCGCTCGGACGGCAGTCGATATATTCTTCATGGTTGTTTGCGGAGAAGACGAGCCCTGCAAAAAAGACCCCGTTCTCAATGCAATCGATCTGGAGGTATTTCAGGGTAATGGAAAATTTTGCCATCAGATCTAAAAAAAGGTCGTGGGTGAATGGTCGGGGCATCACCTCCCGGTTAATTGCGCTGTTGATGGCGATTGCCTCCCACAACCCGATAAAAATCGGTAACTGGAGATCTTCTCCTGCCGAGAGTACGACCAGTGGTACCGTTGCAGCGTCGCTTGTCGCGACAAATACCCCCCTGACTTCACACCGGACCGGAGCCATGTCTGTGTGAGAGATTGCCGTTCACCCTTTTAAGAGTTGAGGTGCCAGAGCATCAGGGTGCCTGTGCTTCACGGCGGACAATGATAATGCTTGAGAGGATCCCGAGAACGATATTGAAATAATAGAGGACAAGTCTCCAGATGACCACGAATATGCCAACAATTGATGCGGGGATGAAGAGGGCATACATGGTAGTTGCCCCGATCTCGGCGATACCGGAACTGCCCGGCGTGAGCGGGAGCATCATCAGGATCGCAAGGATGAGCTGGATCACAAATGACTCAAGGATGAGCGGCGGCTGACCGAGCCCGACAAGGATCAACGAGGCGGTTACAATCTCAGATACCCAGTACAGGAGCGTGAACAGAAATCCCCATAACAGCCCGCCCTTGGCGGTCCTCGTGAATTTTCCAACAGCTGTATGGAAGTTTCCGATCTCCTCGTCAATCCGTGTTACCAGTTCTTCCACATCTGCCCCCTCCCATTTCCGGGTGAAGAAGCGTGCGCACCGGTTTGCCACCCTTTTTACAACATCCGGTCTCCGCATGGCAAGATAGAACAGGACAAGGCACCCGGCAACGAAGATCCAGGTGACAAAAACCATGATTTCTGAAATGGCTCCCAGGCTCTTCCATTGATCGGTGAGGACGAGCATGGCAAAAGCCGCGAATCCTGCAAGTGCTATGCCGTCCAGCACCCGCTCCATGATGACGACGGCTGTTGCATCCCCGAGCGGTACGTTTGCCTTGTAGAGTTCGTGGATTCGCACCGGTTCGCCGCCAGCCTGTGCAGGAGTTATTGCTGCCGCGAGCAGGTTTGCAAAGACAAGGTTCAGCGAATAAAAAAATCCTATCCGGTAACCGAGTGAACCACTCATCTTCTTGACACGCAACGCCCAGAAACACATGGTGAGGATATGGGTGAGGCACGCGAGGATTAAGAAGAGCGGGTTGACTTTCTGGAGGTACTGGAGTGTGTTCTCATTGATGGTGAGGTACAGGATAACGACAAGAACAATAAGGGAGAACCCAATGGAGAGATACAACCATTTTTTTTGAGAGCTTTCCATGTTTTTCTCCACGACACACGCGAAAACACACGCGGTCGAAACAAACCGGCATACCGGGTGAGAGTGGCGGAGCCAGTTCCTGTTGGAAGCGGCTTTCCGCGTTATTTGTTACTATATATTTGGGGCACACGGTCATCATTGTCAGGTTCTCATAAAAACCCGATGTGTGCGTTTTACCTAAACTGGTTATTGGGCATACTATATACTCTTTTTATTCTGGATATCCTGTAATCCCCCCAGGCAGGACAGGCTCGATACAAGGATATCAGGTCCTTATCTTTAATTTAAAGGTCAGACGGTGAATAAGTCTCTGTTTCGGGTAATCCGGAACAATCCTGACCGCATCCCGGCATCCAGCCAGCCATGCCCGTAACTGAAACTGGCAAGTGCATCCTCAAGCGAATTCTCTTTTTGGAAACAATTGCCTTGGGTGGCATAACCTGCGACAATCACAAGCAGCCGGGAGGCAAAGTCATGGGCGCTCGTTTCCGGCTCCGGTGCAGGGGCAACTGATGCACGTGCGGTGTCGAGCAGCCGGGCGTACCGGGTGGTCTTCTCGATAAGTTTTGGTGCGAGCATTGCGGGAAGTCTCTCACAGCGTTCAACAAACGGACAGGAGTTCATACCTCCGGGAGTTGAAAAGAGCCCGAACGCACAACCGAAGTGCAGCCAGCCAAACCCATACCAGTAGCTTGCCAGCGCATTGACCAAGTCACCAGCCGTATAGAATGCAGCCCCATCAACAGAATAAGCGTGAGCCATACCCATGACGGTTCCTGCCGTTGAACTGAGTGGGGTTCTTTCCGGAACTATGATGACGGCACAACGGATCTGCTCCGACAAACGAGAACCACAGGCAGCAATTTTCATAATCCCGCGAACATCTCCAGGTACTCCCGCTCCATCTCATGCAGTCCTGCGGGAACGATGACTATATGCAGCGGTGGACCGAATGCTTCGGCACTCACCTGTTCTGCCGTTCCCGCCCTCACTACCGGCGCGTCAGAACCGGCACGGGCGATACCGACATAGAGGGGGATGGCGATCCCCCTCTGCCCTGCGAGGATCTCGAGAAGCCCTACTGCCTCGCCCACCGTCATGTACCGGTCATTCTGGATATCGAGATAGACAAGGGTGTGAAGATTCCGTTTACGGTTCTCTTTTATCACATCGATTGGGGATGTGGGGAACCAGTTCTTCTGCGGAAACGGCAAAGAACACGCCTTCCCGAACCGGTAGTTCTGGAGCCCGGACAGACCGCAGACTGCACTTGCGATAGAGGCAGCGTGTATGATCGCTGTTGGTATCCCGCGCTTCTCTGCACGCATCCGGAGGTCAGCATGAGTTGTTGAAACCATCGGATCTCCGGCACAGAGAAAGACGACGTTGCCCCGTGATGCGCAATCGAGAAGTTCATCTGGATGCTGCTCCACATCCTCCCGGAACAGCGGGCGAACCGGTTTCTGGTAGAATTGTTCGAGATCAGAGAGTGTTGCACCCATCAGCCGGGACGTGTAGCACTCTAAAAATACCTGATCCGCATTCCTGATAAGGGCAAGCCCTTTTTCTGAGATGTCTTCTTTATCATATAACCCTAGCCCGACAAAGGTCAGCACGTGTTAGTCCTCCGAAGCAGGAAAAAAGGAGATTGCATTTTTTGGCTTCCTCTTCATATTCCCGTCTCTCAATAGGAGAACTGGGTGATAAAATCCACCAGGGATTCGAGGACAAACCGTACATCTTCCTTTTTCTTTGATGAGATAAAGAATACTGGAATCTCTTTATTGAGTGCAAGCGCCGTACGGATCTCTGCCTCGGTCATCCTGGAAGGCAGATCACTCTTGTTGGCGGCAATAACCATGGGCATCCGGCGTTCCGATATGAGGTGGATGAGGTGCTTTGCACGGGGGAGACTTTCAGGTTTTGTCACATCGATGACAATCACCGCACCCATCGCATTTTTCAGAAGCATCGGGATCAAAAGATCAAATCGTGGTTGACCGGGAGTCCCGTACAGCGTAATATCGAAGTCCTTCCAGTGCAGCCAGCCAAAGTCCATGGCAACTGTAGTTGAACTCCCTGAGAGTCCCGAACGGTCAACCGATTGTCCGCGTTCAGATACACTTGCGACAAATGTTGATTTACCGGACTCTGGTGGACCAGTGACTACAATCTTTGGGATATAGGGGACGATTCGACCATTGGAGATGATAAAGGGTACCGAGCGTTTCTGCAAGGGCGCCCATGAGGTATGCACAATAGTGAAGAAATTAAAGTGCGGAAGTTTGCCAAACGATGCTTTGATTGAGATGACGAGATCAAATGATAACTTTTCGATAAATTGGGTAAGGAGGGAATCCCCCTCAAAATTAAGATGTTCGAGAATAACCGTGGGAGATTGGTTCGAGTTGTGGGAATCGAACAGTTTAAAACCTGCCTCGAGCCCGAAATCTTCGTAAATGACATCGAAGTATCCGAAGATCACTTCCACCTGATTCTCTTTGCAGAGCTTGTTGATCCTTGCCCGCCACTCGTTCTCTGCGACAGCACGTGTCGGGGAACTCCGCTGGATCCGTTCCCGGTCGATCATATCGATAAAAGCGATCTTTTTCCCGGTAATATCCAGCATGTTTCCACGCATATTTGCTGCATCATGCAGGAACGCATCGACAGTTGTATGAGGGAGGATCACCAGACACGACAGATCCTTTGCGAGGGCTTCATAGATCGTCGAAATTATGAATAGTTGTCCATTTACACCGGGCTCCATGCTGTAGAGGACTTTACTCCCTCTCGGTATGCCCCCTCCGAGCATATCATCGATCCCTGCCATTCCTGTTGAAATCATGGTATTATCGTCACCTGCCCCTTATTGACAGTAAATTTCAGCCATTCTGCTTTCACGCCCTTGATGCCCGATACGCGGAAAAAATTGTCGTTTCCATCCACTTTTACTTCAATCAGACCGGTCATCAGTTGTTTGATGAGTGACAGGGTCCGTTCGTCGAATGACTCATTGTTAAGAAGATAGATGGCAACCCCTTCAATTTTCCTCTGCTTTGCCGTGAGAATATGAAGGAACTGGTACAGCACCTCGAGCTTACGGTACATGAGAAGTGTGGAGATCGAATTGACACAGAACCGGATGGGGGGTGGGAACAATCCCGCTTCACCCTCCGAGAATGTTCCTTCGAAGATTGATTCGATCATGTTGGAGAATTTGATCCCAATGCCCGTAAGATCGGTGGGACTCGAGACAAACATAAGTCGCGGGGTATCCACAATACTCGGGGTGGAGCTCTTGGTAATGGCGTCAATGACCCCGACAAACCGTTTATCGGACCCGGCAAATTTGAAGAAATCCACTACTTCCGCTGCCCGCTCGTTCGTGGAAAGAACGATGGAGTATTCTCCCTGGACGGGTTTGATCAGTGCGTACGCAAGCTGCTCAGCAGAACTCATGGAGGGTGCAAGAAGGAGAATATTAGTGCCTGCTTCAAGCCCTCCTGATATTCCATCAACCTGTGGGATGCCCGTCTTGTAATAGTACATTTATGGTTTGATTATTTCATGAGAATGTTTATAAGCGCTCCTATCAGTAGACCCAGAACGACAGTATATGCGCAGGCAAAGAACGTGACTTTTGCGCCCATTTGCCGGTAGAGCACCGCAATTGTCGAGACACAGGGGACGAAGAGGACGCTTACGAGTGCAAACGTATAGAGCTGGACTGAAGTCATCACTGCACCGAGATCGGCGGTGCCGGCAAGTACTGCGAGGGTCTCGAACGCGAGTTCTTTTCTGAAGACCCCGAACAAGAGGGCGGTCGATGCATATGCCGGGAGACCGAGCAGCGTGACCGTGATCGGGGCAACGAGTTGCTGGAACGCATTAATCCACCCGAAATACTGGAACAGACCGAGTGCGATGCTCGTCGCGATTAACATCGGCATGGCGATAAAGAGGAATTCCTTGATCCGGAGCCATGACTTTTTTAAGACGAGGAGGGGATGGGGCTTCTTCAATGGTGCCATCTCTACGATCATGCCGAACTGGTCGCCGGGTGTCATGCGGGAGATGCAGATCGCGGTGAGGATAATCAGGACAAAGATGATAAGGTAAATAGAAAATGCCCAGAAAATACCAACAAACACGGCAACGATGCCTGCAATAACGACCGTTCGTGCAGAGCAGGGAACCATGGTGATGAGAAATGCGGCGATGGTCTGTTCGCGGCGCGTCTTTAAGATACGCAGGCTCAGGATAGCGGGCACGGTACAGCCAAAACCGATGACCATCGGGATGATCGCCTCGCCATGCAGTCCGATGCGGTGCATGGCACGGTCAGCAAGAAATGCCGCCCGCGTCATGTAACCCGTATCCTCAATAAGGGAAAGCCCGACGTAAAACGTAAAGACGAACGGGAACGCGATTCCAAGCCCGGCTTCCAGCGCGACAAGGACTGAAAATCCGATTCGATCGACTAATGGGGGAAGTCCCAATGCCAGAAACGGGGTGATAATGTAGGTGGAGAAGATCTGGACGATCAGCCCCTCCATCCACGAACCGATAACAAAGACCCCCAGTAAGAGCGAGAATAGGATGAGACAGAGCAGGGGGATTCCCGGGAATGCACGGGTGAGGATGCGGTCAAGATCAAACTGTTGTCTCTCCGGATTTGTTTTCACCGTCTCGGCAGCAACCCATCTCGCAAAGTTATGGCGGTTGGTTGCGATGATCTGCCCGACAGACATACGATGACGCTGTTCGATCTCTCCGGCAACGGACAGTGCCGCATCCCGCAGCGCCATGTCATCGCCCCCTCCCTGGAGTGCCAGGAGGTTCTTGTACCGGGGGGCACCCATCGTCTTTTCAAGTGTTCGGGTTGCCGCTTCAACGTGGTGGTCATATGGGATATGGAGCGATGATTTTCTGGCGGAGGCGAGAGCGAACGGGAGGATGCGGTCGATATTTTTTCCAATTGAAGCTGCGGTGGGAATTACTTCGATACCGATCAATGCTGTAAGTCTGCCGGTATCGATGAAGAGCCCGTCACGCTCTGCGTCATCGATCATATTCACGACAACGATCATTGGCAGGGAGTATTCTGCCACTTGTGCGAGCAGGTACAGGTTCCGCTCAAGTTTCGTGGCATCTAATACGGCGATGATGATGTCTGCGCCCTGTTTCTCAAGGAACCGCCTGACCAGCACCTCTTCTTCAGAGTTACCATCGAGTGAATAGACCCCGGGGAGATCGATGAGCTCGATCTTCTCTTTCTTATAACAGACGTTCCCGCATTCGAGGGTTACCGTGGAGCCCGGGTACTTGTTCACCTCCACGCCAAGACCAGTCAGCTGGTTAAAGATCAGGGATTTCCCGACTCCCGGATTACCGAGCAGTGCGATCTTTGTCATGAACGCTCCACTGAGATTGCGGATGCGATCTCCGGGCTCAGTGCAACATCGCACCCTTTCACTTGTATTACGAACGACCGGTTGGAGAGCTTCCGTTTTATTGACAATTTCTGACCGGGGACTACCCCAAGGTCAAGAAGACGTTTTGCGCAGGATTTCCCCGAGATAGAAGAGACCACGACCCGGTCTCCCTCATCACAGTCTGCGAGCGTGCGGGAGAACTCCTGTATCCCGGTTTCTACGCAGGATGGGTTGTACACCGAGGTATCTCCGCTATTCGTCCCTGCAGGAATATGGAGATAATTCCCGAGCCGGTCGATAGTCTCGTCCGATACAGCATGCTCGATTTTGCAGGCTTCACTGGAAGCCTGTGACGAATCCATCCCAAGAATTTCCGTGAGGAAGCACTGGAGGGTTTCATGTTTTTTTATCACACGCTGCCCTGTCTCTTTCCCCGTCTCGCTGAGCCTGACCGTACCATCACCCGGTAAGATGACATCTCCTGTAGTGGCAAGTTCGGAGAGTTGGGAGACGACCTCAGGTTCTGGGAGGTGCATGGCGGCGGCGACTTCTTTAATGGTAGGGAGTGCAGGATGCCGCCGGGCAATGAGAAGAATTGCCTCGAGGTAGTCTTCGCGCAGGGATGCGTGCATACGTCTTACCTTATCTGGGTGCAGGAACAGTTTATTCATTTGGGTTGGGGATAGAATCTGACTTGGTACCTGCGGGTGCACAACCGCCAGTACATCAACTCCTGCAATATCTGGTCCTGTTCCCAATGGGTTGCCGAATGTTACTCCCACGTAAATGAAAAATTGGGATGTCCGTGTGCCACATGCACAGAAACAGGAGAATTCCGGCAAAATCATCCCTCTCTCAAAAAGACGAGTTTTCATGATGATGACGAGTCCTAATCCTCTTATCCTTGGCACACGAAAAAGAATACAGGATGATCTACTGGCTCTATGAACAGATGCTCCTTCGGCAAATCCAGATGGTGCCACGGCAGGTCTGTATCATGATCAGCGGTGCAGATATGGCTGTCGCGCCAGAGAAGATGGTTCAGATTACCGGGTGGTGTAATGAACTCTCCGGGCTGCCCACAAAGACAGGCACAGATGGATCATCAACAGGAAATCAATCGATCCAGAGGTTGACATTCCACATCAATCCTCTCACATCTGATGAGATGGTGCAGTACTTGCCGGAGATACGGAAGATATCCCGTATTGCCCGGCTCGTCCTCCATTATGGGGATACTGAAGAAGTGTCAGGTACTGGCATGGAGGTCGTGGTTGCAATCGGGAAGAGCGGGCGTGAGGAGATTACTGCATGCATCCGCCGGTTGGCAGAAGACGGAATCCCGCCACAGGAGATCGATGAGAAGGTGCTGGAATCGCACCTGACCTTCAAGTATGACCCGGACATTGTGATCAAGAGCGGCGGTGACCACCTGACCGATTTTTTAATCTGGCAATCGGTCTATTCCGAGCTCTTCTTCTCGGATGTAAACTGGAGATATTTCCGAAAGCTTGACTTTTTACGGGTGTTGCGAGACTACCAGTCACGGATGCGCAGGTTCGGGAAGTAAAGACTTGCGACTGTGACGGTGGATGTTCAGGTTACGGATGATTATGAAAACTTATTTCATCCGTATGTTCACCCAGTAGGGTGTACCACCGATCACCCGTTCCGCGATCACGTACTGGTTTTTGAGTGCAACGGTGAACTGCCTCCGATCCGGTATGACTGTGATGGCATGATCCTTGCACCAGTCTTCGAATCGCTGGTAGAGTTCGTCTTTCGGGATGACTGCATCGGATCCGTTATCGTCATCGGCACGGATGATCCGTGAACTGACGAATTTTTTAATTGCGTTCCCTTTTTGTTTTTTGTCCACCGCCGGTTTACGGGGTTTACCTTTTGCAGGTTCGGGGGGATGAGTTGGTACTACTGGAACGGGAGCCCCCGTAGGCATTGGTGGGTGAACTGCAGGGGTTTTCGGTCGCGTGCCGTTTGCCTTCTCCCTCAGTACTTTGGCAGGAGTTGTGGGGTCATCTGCATTGATCACCGGGCGGAGCACAGGCACGGCTGGTGCGGTATCAGCAGCGATAATTACCGGCAATTTGTGAGTGCTTTTTTTGGGGTGCCCATTTGTATATGCGATTCCTGATCTGAGTGCCAGTGCGGCATTGCACTCATCGCCAATATCGAGGTGTTGCTCCCGTGCCTGTTTGAGGATATCCGAACGGAGCAGCACCGTTACTTCCTGCCATGTGATCCCGTTCACTTTTACGGCACTCATTCTTTCACACCAGTTCTTCTGTTGTACCGAAAAATATAATGATTGGTCTTTGTGTTCCTATGGGTCAGCCGGTATGTGTTCCATTGGCTTTCGTTGTGATCCGCTGGTCATAGATCCGGATGGCGCGGAGCAGGTCAATCTTCCTGAAGAGCGGCCAGTACGGTGCACAGAAATAGACCGCTGACTCATGACCGTTCGCGAGCCACGGCAGGAAATTGGAGGTTCGGTACTCGTTGCCGGTCCTGATGATCAGGTCGACCGGCGGGATACCCTTACCTCCGTACAAATGATCTTCCACCATCCGGACATCGATATCACTCGGTGTAATCTCCCCTTTCTGAACTCCTGTCACAATATCCCGTGCAGCAAGCACGATCTCATTTCTGCCGCCATACGCGAGAGCGATGTTCAGCGTGAAACCGGTATAGTCTTTTGTTGCCGCTTCTGCTGCCTCAACCGCGGATCTCAGGTCACCGGGTAAAAGCAAGCGGTCACCCATCATCTGCACCCGGATTTTATACCTGTGCACCCGTTCATCGGTGATGACCGAGAGGAACTTCTCTTTAAAGATCGCGAACAGGTTTTGTATTTCATCTGTTTTCCTGCCGAAGTTCTCTGTAGAAAAGGTATAGAGCGTCACGTGTTTGATGCCAAGTTCATGAGCCCAGTCCAGCATCTCCTCAGTCTTGTCCGCGCCAGCACGGTGCCCGCGTGCAATATCGATACCCATCTGCCGGGCGAATCGTCGGTTGCCATCCTGGATAATGGCGACATGGTATGGCATATGCAGGCACTGCATCGTCAGGTACCATTCATAGAGTGGTTCAAGCAGGTTGCGGAGGGTCACTGGGGTGTCACCTCAACGACCATGCCCCCGTTCGGGTAACGTTCGACAACATATTTCTTACCGGGAATTTTTCCTGCATCGCTAGTGAGCAGCCACCATGCCATCTCAATCCGGTCACCGCAGTCAATAAAACTATCAGCATCCAGTTTTTTTGTGCAGAGTGCGCTGACTTCGTCACGTGTGCCCGGGTACAGTTCCAGCACGCCATAGACTACCGTCCCGTCATCGGTGATCTCATCAAACGGGCGTGCCGTGTTCTCTGCGATCCGTTTCAACCGTTCCCGGAGCTGCACCGAGTCTTTGAATGACGAAGCGCACCAGTGCACTTTCTTATCTTTTACGAGTTCGTCTGCCCATTCCCGTGCGCCGCTGACCGCGTTATGCACGCCGTCCGCGAGCTCGAATCCCCGCTCCCGCATCTCGTCAGCATTGGTCTCCCCCCATTCAAGCTCGTTGATATTCAGGAAGTCCAGGTACGGCAGTGCGGGGATGAGCAGTTCGAGCCCGGGCAGTGCAGGGACTTCGATGCCAATGTCGAACCCCATCTTCTTCGCTTGTTGTGCGGAACGGATATACGGTGTATCAAGAATAGTGTCCCAGCATTCACGCGGCGGGTGCAGGCGGATCTCATCGACCAGCCCGTTCATCTGCGCCAGTTCTGCATCGGTGGGAGCCCGTGCGGTATAGAGATGGATGTGGTGGGTCTGCCCGAAATGCTCCTTCAACAGTTTCGCGTATGTAATGACCCTGTCGAGGCAGAGGAGCGGTTCTCCGCCGGTGATCCCGGTGCCGAGCGCACTCATGCTCTCCGCCATATCGATGACCTGATCGGGAGAGTTGATCTGCCGCTCGTTTGCGAAGACGACGTCGTTTCCTTTGCGTTCGCTTGAGAGCGGACAGTACCAGCAGGAGCGGTGGCAGCGTCCCGTCACAAAGAGCACCATCTTCGCGCCCTGGTAGCAGAGAACACAACCTTTTGAAAGTGTCATATTGGTGAGAAATCCCAGTTTGTTGTCGGGAATAATATATGATGATTGGTTAAAATTCTTGGTGTTTAGTTAATATATTCGTACATCCTGCCAGTTTGGTGGAGGGCTTATCTCTTTATGTGCAGAGTCGGCAGCACCGCCTCAATCTCCGCAGTGAACTGAAGAAAATCCCCGCTATTCTCTTTTAGCAACTGGAATGCAAGCGCATCGTCAATCTTCCCATACCGGTGTACAACGATGTTCCGGAACCCTCTCATACCATGAATCTTCTCAAGCATTGCCAGAGTGATGATCCCCTTGTCGATACAATGCAGAAGGATATCTTCATCCTCACCGGGAACACCAAGCGCGAGATCGGCATTTAGGATAGCACAAATATCGAAGACATCCTCAATTGCAAATTCAATCCGCTTGTAGATCCCATCTTTGACGAGACCAAGATTCTGGAATTCTTCCGCACTTTTGGGTAATGCCTCCTGCACAAGCGAGACTCCCTCGACAATCTCTTGTAACTTTATACGGATTGTCGTTTCCCGCACTGGTTTTGTCTTCATCGTATCGGTACCTGACCAGTGTAATCGTATAAACGGTGTTTGAAGTCGTCAAACTCGATGATGGTCTCTGTCGCTTTGTCATACAGGAACCTGGTGTCACGGGTGTATACCGGGATACCTTTGAGTGCTTCGACTCTTACGTAAAGGGGGAGTTGTTGGAAGATCTGGATGTCAAAGAGTGTACCGGGAAGCAGGGAGAGGACTTTGTGGCGGAAACGTGCTGCATCATCGCGACCGCCTTCATAATACATGCAGAGATCAATATCAGATGAAGGAGTCATCCGTTCTTCCAAAGCCGAACCATAAAGGATGATGAACTGCACATGGCGAAATTCCGGGCACTTCTGCATTAGTCTTGTGGCAGCTGCTACAGCGTCGGGGATCGACCTTCTCGTAATACGGGATATCTTACCATGTGGCACTGTTTCAGGCTCCTATGCAATGATTCTCGTCCTAATCCTATAACCCTTTTTATGCGGAGATCCGACAACCGGATGATATCTTTTCATGTGAATGGTTCCGGCTGCATCTGTCACATAAGGGGCAAGTAATCTCTTACCCGGAACGTGAGTGCGTCATTGATGCGTTTGCATCTGGTGGAGCACCCACTCAATTGCCAAGCGACGGGACCAGAGCATTCCCCGCAGAACCTTTAAATAAAGTCTCTCACAACCAACAGGTACGAAAAGATGACCGATCATCAGAGCGAAGTCGCATTATCTGAAATTGTTGGATTTATTTTACTCCTTGCACTTATTGTAGGGGTGCTCGCTCTCTGGGTCAACTATGTCGTACCGGTCCAGGGAAGGGATGCTGAAGTTGTGCATTCGAACGAGATTAAGACCCGGTTTACGGATTACAAAATCACTCTTGACAGCCTTTGGCGCAACAATGACCCCGGTGTCACCATGTCCACATCATTCAACCTGGGAACCGGGGGGGGCAATACACAGGCAGGAGGGTTATTTATTCCCCTGCTGCACCCCATTGCATCGACCGGAACCGTGTCTGTGATGGATCAGGGGGATACCCTTAATATTGATTGCAGCCGGTGCAATACAACTGAAGTGAGGTCACAATTCCCTCTGAACATCTCTGTCCTAAAATACCAGACGGGAAATAATTACTGGGTCCAGCAGGAGTATTACTACCAGGAAGGTGGGGTGTTTCTTTTACAGGAACAGGGACTGATAACCCAAGGGACGTCAACCCGTGCTCCACCGCCCATATTCATTTCCCGGAACTATAACGATGTGTCAATTTCCATTGCGCTCATACAGCTCTTCGGCGGAAGCAGCATGGGGGGGAACGGTCCGGCACGGGTGGATACCCGGTTAACGACATATCCCCAACTGAATATCACCAATCCCGTATACCAGTCGAACAGCTGGGTGAATATTTCGGTAAATGTCGCTGATAATACCACCGCCCGGATGTGGAGAGATCTCTTTAATGATATTGCTATACGGGATCTGCTCCCCTCGTATTGGTATACCGTAGGTTGGACGGAAAATCCGGTTACACACCGGGGGACCGCATACATGAATATCACTCACGCTGTGAATATGACGGTACAGAATTTTGCCTATTACGTTACCCTGAATAATATAGCATCAGTCTCTCCCGATTTACCGACAGTACCAATTACCGTCCCGACATCGACAACCGCAACACCAACAGCAACGACAACCACCACCACTACGACAACCACTACGACGACAACAACAACAACGCCAACACCAACCACAACTGCGACGACACCGATACCGAACTCAGTCCAGAAATTCGTACTGGTGTATGCACAGACTGCTTTACCCTCATCCATTGCTAATACTCCGGTGGCGGGATTCGACCCGATACTGAACGGTGCCACCATCTCCCCGTCCCAGTACAACAACCAACCTATTACGATTCAGGCAGTCACGAACCCCACAACGATGGGTAGTGTAGTAATGGTACTCTCAGGAGCTGCATCCTATACCCAGACTGAAAATATTCTCCCGTATGCCCTGTTTGGCGATGATCCCCAGGGGCAGTTCAACCCATGGGTACCCACGCCCCCGGCATACGGTACGTACCAGCTGACCGGAACGCCGTATTCCGGTTCTGGTGGCACGGGGACTGCCGGGACGCCCCTTACGATCAACTTCGTTCTGGTACCACCTGCACCTGTGGCTGGCTTCACGGGAACTCCCACATCAGTATCTGTCCCACTTACGGTTGCATTCACGGATAGTTCGACAAATACTCCGACATCATGGGCATGGACATTTGGGGATGGCGGCACATCGATTGTCAAAAACCCGTCACACCAGTATACAAGTACCGGGACGTACACCGTTGCGCTCACTGCAACGAATGCCGGTGGCAGCAACACCGTAACAAAGACAAATTACATCACGGTCAGTCCACCGGTGCCAGTTGTGATATACTTTGACAATTTCGAGGATGGCAATGTCAATGGCTGGACCACATCAGGTAATGTGGGTATGACTTCTTCACCTGCTGTAGGAAATTATGCTGTAGTGGTAACGAATACAGGGTCTATACGACAGACAATTCCAACGACAGGACGCACTAGTATAAATGTATCATTCTGGATGGGTGCCGAGAGCCTTGAAAGCGGAGAAACCGTAGAGGCGCACTGGTATGACGGGACTACATGGACTCTGTTAAAACAGATCAACAGTGGCGATGCAGAAGAAGACGGGAACCTCCATTACTTCTCATACCTGTTGCCCGCATCAGCCACTAACAATGCAAACTTTGCCCTCAGGTTCAGGATATTGGGAAGTAGTACCTATGACTATGGGTATGTTGACAATGTGCGGGTAGAAGGGATGCCCTCCTGAAAAATATGGGGGCGGTCACAAATTCAAGAAAACTTCTTATCAATATGGGATAACCCGCTGATATTCCATATGAAAATGCCTCGCGGCATTTTCATCACGTATGGTTGTTCCATCTTCGGCGTATCGGCGGTTAGTATGAAAGTCGGCAAGCCAACTTTCATTTTGTCTGCCATAACTGGCATTGTTCATCACGTTTTTTTTAAAGATTGATAGCGAGGATTAATCCCTCTCCTTTTTACACTCTGCAATGAACCCACACTCCCTCGTCGGCATCACCACGGGGAGTATCAGCCACCCGGATGCCATTTTTCGACGCAATAACTATAAATAAAGTCTCTCACAACCAACTGCTACTGAAAATGACCAATAATCAAAACGAAGTGGCATTGTCTGAGGTTATTGGATTTATTTTACTCATGGGACTTATTGTCGCTGTGTTTTCTGTCTGGGTTATCTATGTCGTGCCTTCTGTCGGGCGGGAAGCCGAGATCATACATATTGACGAAATCAAAAATGGGTTTACGGATTATAAAATTTCTCTTGACAGCGTATGGCTCAACAACAAAACCGGCGTTACTACGTCCACAACATTTAATCTGGGAACTCAGGGAGGCAGTACACAGGCTGGCGGTTTATTTCTCCCCCTGCTGCAGCCATTTCCTTCAACGGGAATAATATCCATCGCAGATGAGGGGGATACGCTCTCAATCGATTGCAGCAGTAATCTTACCGATGTGACCAACTCCCAATTCCCGCTCAACATCAGCAAGGTAAAATACGATACTGGAAATTATTACTGGATTCAGCAACAGTATTACTACCAAACCGGGGGGGTATTTCTCTCACAGGACCAGAGACCGACAATACAGGGAGGGGTGACAAACCGGATCTCCCCACCCATCTCTGTTTTCGGAACCGTAAACAGGGTCTGGGTAAACATTATTCCCATCCAGATCGATGGTGGAGGTCACATAGGTGGTACTGGTCCGGCTCGCGTAGATAGCCGGTTAAAAGTGCAGCCGCCCCTCAATATCTCATATCCGGGACACCAGGCGAACAGCTGGGTGAATATCTCCATAAATGTCGGTGATAACCAGACAGCCCGCGTGTGGAGAGATCTCTTTAATGGTATTGCTGTGCGGGAGCAGATCCCCCCGGCATGGTACACGGTGAATTGGATGGAGAATCCTCAGACACACCGGAGTACTGTATTTATGCTGATCACCGGTCCAAATACCGATAATACACAGGACGTATACCTGACAGTAAATCGTGTTGCATTTTATGTTGCCCTGAATAATGTCGAATCCGGTGTTCCCCCGACACCTCCAGACCCGGTTACTGCCGCATTCACCGGCAGCCCGCTATCGGGATTAAAGCCGCTTCCGGTGCAGTTCACGGATGCGTCAACCGGGCCGGTGACAACATGGTCATGGACATTCGGTGACGGAAATGTCTCCTCTTTGCAGAGCCCGCTGTATACGTATCTGAATGGGGGTACTTATTCGGTTAGTCTTACGGTCAGCAACGGAACCGGGAGTAATGCCTTGACAAAGACGAATTACATCTCGGTTAACGTTCCTCCTGCCCCGGTAACCGCCGCATTCAGTGGCAGCCCGCTATCGGGAATAAAGCCGCTTCCGGTGCAGTTCACGGATGCGTCAACCGGGCCAGTTACATCACGGTTATGGGCATTCGGGGATGGCAATACATCAACGCTGCAAAACCCGCTGTATACATATCCGAATGTTGGCATCTATTCAGTAAATCTTACTGTCAGCAATGGGACCGGGAGTAATACCCTGACAAAGCTGAGTTACATCACGGTTAACGCACCTCCAGCCCCGGTAACTGCCGCATTCAGTGGCAGCCCGCTATCGGGAATAAAACCGCTTGCGGTGCAGTTCACGGATGCGTCGACCGGGCCGGTGACTTCACGGTTATGGACATTCGGTGACGGAAATGTCTCATCAGTACAGAGTCCATTGTATACGTATCCCAACGCAGGTACCTATTCAGTCAGTCTTACTGTCAGCAACGGGACCGGGAGTAATACCCTGACAAAGCCGAGTTACATCACGGTTAACGCACCTCCAGCCCCGGTAACTGCCGCATTCAGTGGCAGCCCGCTATCGGGAATAAAACCGCTTGCAGTGCAGTTCACGGATGCATCGACCGGGCCTGTGACGTCACGGTTATGGACATTCGGTGACGGAAATGTTTCGTCAGTACAGAGTCCATTGTATACGTATCCCAACGCAGGTACCTATTCAGTCAGTCTTATGGTCAGCAACGGGACCGGGAACAATACCCTGACAAAGCCGAGTTACATCACGGCAAATGCCCCGTACATCCAACGGGTGGTTGCCGGTCGCTCCACACCTTATACCGATACGACCGGCAAGGTCTGGTCCGCAGACCAAGCGTTCTTAACCGGGAGCTGGGGGTACACTGCCGGAGGCCAATACGGTCCAGTAAGTAGTTCTATCTCCGGAACTCCCGACCCGGCATTATACCAGACCGAACGGTATGGGAATTTCCAGTACCAGTTCACTGTTCCGAACGGGAATTACAATGTAATGCTCAAATTTGCAGAAATTTACTGGGACGGTTCGAACCAGCGTATCTTCAATGTGAATATTGAAGGTACACAGGTTATGAGCAACGTTGACCTCTATGCACTGGTCGGAAAGAACGCGGCATATGACAGAACATTCCCGGTAACGGTGAGTGACGGTCTTTTAAACATCAATTTCCAGACCCTGACTGACAACGCGAAGATATCGTCAATAGAAGTGGTAAGGGTCTGACCATTTTTTTACTTCGCTCTCCCAGTGAAGGCGTAAATAAAAAAGGTTACTGTTTTGCGCCAGGCGGACACAATGAGCGTGTATAACCGGCAGCCACTCCCGGACTGGGATTTGAGTATACCATCAGTTCTCTTCTACGCGAGAATACTCCCGTCTCATGCAGTCTTATCCGACGCAACAACATTTAAATAAAGTCTCCAACAACCAACAGATACTGAAATGACCAATAATCAGAACGAAGTTGCATTATCTGAGATTATTGGATTTATTTTACTTTTAGGGCTTGTTTTTGTTGCAGTTTCCGTCTGGGTTATCTATGTCGTGCCGGTAACCGGAAGGGAAGAGGAAATCCAGCATGTGAATGAAATTAAAAACGGATTCACGGGGTACAAAAATATTCTTGATAACCTCTGGCTCAATAACGAGACCGGGGTTACCACGTCAACACCGTTCAATCTTGGGACCAGAGGGGGCTTTACTCAAGCGGGAGGGCTATCGTTAGCCCTCGTGGAACCAATGCCTTCCACAGGGACAATCACCATAGATACCGGGGATCCCCCGGATACGATGTCTATTGACTGTAGCAGCAACCTCACCGATGTAACGAATGCCCAGTTCCCTCTTAACCTCACCAAGGTAAAATACGAAACCGATAATAAATACTGGATCCAGCAGCAGTTTTATTATCAGACAGGAGGAGTGTTTCTTACACAGGATCAGGGTTCAACAACCCAGGGTGGGGTGACAAACCGGATCTCCCCGCCCATTTCGGTATTCGGGAATAAAGACATTGTCTGGGTAACCATTGTGCCGATCCAGATTGATGGTGCTGGCAGCATGAGCGGAACAGGCACGATTCGTGTGGATACCTGGTTAAACCCCCGTACCACACCATTAAATATTTCATATCCCGGGCACCAGTTGAACAGTTGGGTAAATATTTCAGTGAATGTCGCAGATAATCAGACAGCCCGCATGTGGAGGGATCTCTTCAAAGGGATTGCTGATCGGGAACATCTCAACACAACATGGTATAATGTGGACTGGCGGGAAAACCTGCAGACACACCGGAGTACTGCATATATGTACATAAGTGGATCTAAAACCGATGATACACGCGATGTATACCTGTCGGTACAGCGTGTCCAGTTTTATGTCACTCTGAATAATGTTGGATCTGGAATTGTGTGATTATTATGATGAACAGACGACTTGGGTTAAAGCCAAAAAAACCAAATAAAACCGGGGAAGAAAAGACAACCCGAAGAGATGCATATCACGAGTCCGGGGTATCAGAGGTTGTGGGGGCGATCCTTCTTATCTCGCTCGTTGTCATCTGTGTCGCAATTATCGGTGTTTACCTGTTTTCCCAGCCACTGCCGGAAAAGGTTCCCAATTTGCAGTTCATGGTCGGTTCTGACAATCCCACAACACCGTCCCAGCTGTTCCTGTACCATAATGGGGGAGACCCGTTGACTGCCGGGGAATTTTCCGTACTTGTGGATGGGGTTTCCCAGCCTTACACGGTTGCCAGTGGGGGCAACCAGTGGTCACTCGGAGAATATCTGGTGATTAACAATATTACGACAATTCCGCAGGATGTAAAAATTGTCTACGGTACTGCTACTTCCGGCAGTGGACAGACTATTATCCGGTCCGCATCTTCAGTTAATTTAAATAGGACCAATATCCCGGACGTGATTCCGACACCTCCCATTTGTTCCTGCTGTAATATCGGCATGATCCCCCCGGATGAGATTCTGGAAGCGATCATGTGGAATATAACCTATAACTCCGAGACATTTTTAAGAAGGGATATACACACCCGGCTGTATCAATGCGGCAATCTGTCGTTCAGGGTCACTAAACCAAATTCAACAATGTCCATAGCAACAGACAATAAAAACCTGACCGTCGGAGATACCGTGAAAATATCCCTGAGCAGCAGAACCAGTTATTTTAAATTCTATGGACTTGGGGGCACGTTCTCCACTATCCGTGGCAATTATCTCTATATCACCCTTACGCATGCCGGAGAGACAACCCCTTACTATAATGGGGTATCCATGACTCTCGATAATGCATGGATCACCGGTTATGACAGTCTGTCTTCAACATTATCCATTTGTTCGCCCGGGGAATCGGGGGGAATCTCATATTGGAAATATACTTTGCTTGTCATGAACAGTACCATGCCTGAAATCGATCGTAAAGATCCCCGTGACATCAAAATTATGAATATACACCCGAATCTTGTTGGATTATTTGTCCTCGATTGGGACAGCACAAGCGCCGAGCCGGGCGTGTACTATACCGGTGGTTCAGGAGATACCTATCTTAACGAGATTATATGCATTCCACCCGATTATCATTGGTGGGAGTATTATTGGTGGGAACATGATTATTATGACTATCATGGATACGGGTATTATGAATATGGATATGATGGAATTGTGAATAATGAAAATCTGTTTAATGGATATGGGTATGATGGAAATGTGGGCTGTGGCGATACCGGATCCGGTGGGGGCGGAACCTGTGGGTCGCTGAGTTGTGGTAACCCATATACTAAATGTCCAGTTGAATTAAGTGCACCTGTTTATCCTGATGATAGTTGTGATGATAAGGATTGCAAAGACAGCTCTTCCCATCATGATTATAATCATGAGATCTATGTAAATCATGATGATGATTGGCATCATTGCGGGTACTACCATTAGTAAGGAATTGGATCAGGCAACAATCAGCAATGCAGAAAAATCTCCATTCATTAATGGGAGATTCTGCATTGTACCCATCAGCGTTCCCTTTTTTACAAAATACAAGACCTATATGATTCGACACCTGTGGTTAAATCCCGGATTAGGAAAATATGCGTCATTTCTGGGATGATCAACGTGCTCCACTCATGATGCACCACCTGTAGCAGCACAGGACTTTTACCATATAATGGGGGATACTCCCACCATGCAGGAAAAAAACCCGGTTATAGATCAAAACACATTTTTCCCGGACTTTGCCCGATTGAACCCAATACTTGCGAAATTTGGGAGCTGCTCAGGTAATCTTATGTAAGATGCAGCTATACACTGCATTATTGCCATCAATAATCAGATGGCAAATACAATCCTGACACGTGATCGGAAAAAACCATCAATAGCCGGTTATTGGCGAAAAAATCTAGGGTATATGTTCAATGCCGATGGATCCGTATGAAACCGGAAAAGGATGTCGAAAAGGGTATTACTAAACTAATTGGAACACTACTGCTTATTGTCATATTTATCGCTGCCTTTGCTATCCTGGGAGTCCTCCTTTATTCGCAAACTTCAACGGAGAAAACACCCCGGTTAAATCTTGAGATTGCCAGTCAGGGTAACACGATCACCGTTTCCCATGCAGGAGGTGATCCTATTTCTGGTGGTGAATATTATATCCTTGTGGATGGGGTTCCCCGGACGTTCACCGGAGCAGCCAGTGACAACACATGGTCAATCGGTCAGACGCTCACCTACCAATCACCGGATACTCCACATCAGGTAGATGTGGTGTATGTTTCCCCGGGCGGCGCGAAATATCTGGTTGCCACACAAACACTGGGTCAAAACGTCAGACCAACAACCATACCCATTCCACCCGAACCGGTAGTGGCAAATTTTACCGGCACTCCTGTCGTGGGACTGGTTCCATTAACCGTCCAGTTCACGGATGCATCCGCTGGACCTGTCACATCATGGTCATGGTTGTTTGGTGATGGCGGGACATCCCCCGCAAAAAGCCCAGTCCACCAGTTCATAAATAACGGTACATATACAGTCAGCCTGGCGGTGAGCAACGGTACTGGCAGTGACATCATAAGCCGGGTGGGGTACATCACGGTAAATTCGCCGGTTGTTACTCATATTATCAATGGATCAGCATCAACTTCAGGAGGTAATGTTTCACCATCAGGTACGTTACATGTTGAACATGGGACCAGTCAGACATTTACGATTACACCGGATACCGGTTATCGTACAGCGAACGTGCTCGTGGATAATGTATCTCAGGGAGCAATCTCCAGTTATACATTCACAAATGTGGTTTCTGCCCACACGATCTTGGCATCGTTTACAACCAATCCATTAGTGGCAGGCTTTACCTGGGATGAACCGGGTCAAAGTGGGCACCTCACCTTTACCGATACCACCCAGGGAGCACCAACTTCCTGGAACTGGAACTTTGGCGATGGCAGTACATCAACCGTGCAGAACCCATCTCATGATTTCGCGAAAAAACATTCATATCCGGTAACATTGACAGTCTCACGAATTTCTGATGGTGCAACCAATTCAATAATAAAAACGATTGATCTCTGATAAAAATTAATTATTTCAACATAAACCATTTACCTCGGTTGTCTCCTGACAGTCCAAAGCAAAGACTGGTTTTATGATCTGATCAGGTAATATTATATGTATTGATGCTAAAAATTGCAACATTGTCAACAAAAATCGGGGTAATAAAAATTCCCGGAAATGTGATCTGTTGAATCACCACTAGGTAATATTTGAAGCAGGCAAATGTTTCGATTAAATTTTCATAACTGATGGAATCTGTATGAAACCCGCAAAGGATGCTGAAAACGGTAGCGGCGAAATAATCGGGGCACTTATGCTCATCCTCATATTTGTCGCTGCGTTTGCCGTTTTAGGGGCAATATTTTTTTCACAAACCCCCAAAGAGGAAATTCCCCAGCTAAATCTTGCGATCGCCAGTCAGGGTAATGCGATCACCGTTTCCCATGCAGGGGGGGATCCTCTACCCGGCGGTGAATATTATGTTCTCGTTGATGGAGTTCCCCAGACTTTTACCGGTGCCGCCAGCGACAATACCTGGTCAATCGGTCAGACTCTTTCCTATATACCCCCACCAGGGACTACACCGCAAAAGGTTGATGTTGTTTACGTTTCTCCCAGTGGCGAGAAATACCTGATTGCAACCCAGACCTTGGGTCCAGGTCCAAATGTTAACCCAACAACCCAACCCGTTCCAATGTATACGATAATGGCGAGTGCAGGAGCGAACGGAGCAATTAACCCGGCTGGTGCAGTGAGTGTGTACTATGGTGCCAGCCAGAACTTTACGATCACTCCAAACACCGGGTGTTACATAACAGATGTCCTTGTCAATGGAGCAACAGTCGGCCCAGTAACGAGTTATGTATTCAGCAATGTCCAGTCGAACCAGACGATCTCTACGACATTTGCGATCAGCACGTATACGATTACGGCAAGTACCGGGGTGAATGGCAACGTCACCCCGGCAGGAGCGACTTCTGTCAACTACGGTTCCAATCAGACGTATACAATAACGCCAGCGACCGGGTATCACGTTGCTGACGTTCTGATTGATGGTAGTTCGGTCGGGAACGTGACCACGTATCAGTTCACGAATGTGGTTGCAGCTCATACGATTTCGGCAACGTTTGCGATCAACACGTACACGATCACGGCAAGTACCGGGGCGAACGGGAACGTCACCCCGGCGGGAATAACGACTGTCAATTATGGTTCAAATCAGACGTATACGATCACACCGGTGACCGGGTATCATGTTGCCGACGTTCTGGTGGATGGCAGTTCAGTTGGGAACGTAACGACGTACTCATTTGCGAGCATCGCAGCATCGCACACGATCTCGGCAACATTCGCGATCAACACGTACACGATTACGGCGACGAGTGGAGCGAACGGAGCGGTAACTCCCACCGGCGTGACGACGGTTAATTATGGCGACAACCAAACATACACGATCACACCGAACACCGGGTATCATGTTGTTAATGTGACCGTGGACGGAAGTTCCGTTGGGAACGTAACGACGTACTCATTCGCGAGCATCGCAGCATCGCACACGATCTCGGCAACGTTTGCAATCAACACGTACACGATCACAGCAAATACCGGGGCGAACGGTAATGTTACGCCAGCCGGTGTAACTACGGTGAACTACGGCTCCAGCAAGACGTATACAATAACGCCGGTGACCGGGTATCACGTCGCTGATGTCCTTGTTGACGGAAGTTCAGTCGGGAACGTGACGACGTATTCATTCACGAGCATCGCAGCATCACACAC
>JAPKXU010000089.1 GCA_026394655.1 Methanoregula sp.
TTCCTGCCAGCGCTGTTCCCCGCCTCCGCATGACTGGTGATGGCAGCCGGCGTGAATGCCTCCGCTGGGGAACTGGATAGCAAACGCGCCATCTTTGTGGTCGCCGGAGAACGGGCATTTTTCGAGGATATAGATCGTCCCGCCCTGCCAGGGCTTTTCTGCCTGAACCCCGATCCCGTGATCGGCGAGCCAGCACCGGAGGTCGAGCGCTTTTCCCGTCTGCCCGTTCCTGACCGTCGGCGTGGGATCATCCGGTAATGCGCCTGCCAGCAGTTCCAGCACATCCCTTCCTGCTATCGCAGGTACAGCAGGAGCTGATATGATAGCGGAGCGCCGGTGCGGTCTGTCTGCGGTGTTGTCACCCTTCCGGCTCATCGTGCCGTAAAGTTTCCAGATCCGGGCGGCGTTGTAGTTCGCTGTGTCGATAGTCGCGTGTTCATCGTTCCACATGATGGCGAGCACGTCAAGGCACCGCTTCACGAGTGCTTTCCCCTTTTCGTCGTTCGGTAAATCAACGCGATACAGCAGGTGCGCCCCGTTGCCGGAATCAGCAAGGACCGGTGCGGGAAAACCCTTCCCGGCAAGGAACTCCGCAACGCTCCGGGCTTTTGCGAGGGCTGTTGCGTGCTCTGCTTCTGTTGATGAAACACCGGAGGGTCTCACCGGGTCGATGTCGACGGGGAGCCACTGACGGCGGACAATATCGCTGTCCGCTGTTGTTGCATCCTTCTTGGAAAGACGCATCTTGATCCGGTTCGCCCGCCGGGAAAAGAGCGCAGGGTTTACCGGGTTGAGGGTAACATAGATGCCCTGTACCGTTGGGAGCCCATCGAGGGTGTCCACATTCGCCGCAAGTTCTTCCGGCGAGTTGAAGTACCCGCTTGCTACGCCATCTTCAGTGATTGCCCGGACTTCGACGATCTGACCGGGGGTTGCGAGTACACGGACAGCGGTGAGGACATCATTCGACATGATCCCTCCCGTGTACGTCCGGGGTGTTCCCGTCCATGATTGGGCAGAACCAGTATGTCCCGGTTGACGTCTGCACCGGGTATGCCGCGAAACAGTTTGACAGCTGGCATGGCACCTGGTGGTTCTCGTTCGACTGGATCGGGCAGATTCTCACCCCGTTGGGGAAGGGTTCGGCAGCAATGAGGAGATCAGGTGTCATGATACCTCCCGTATATGACCAGGACAGGATACCAGCGCAGCGTTACACATCGTCCACCTCGCAGATCCCGCCGGTAAAAACGTCAAAGTACCGCCAGCCGTACCACACGTCCCAGACCCAGAGCTGTCGTTCGGCTAATGGTGGCACGACCATCGCCCGGAGTGCGGTAAGGTCTCCGGCATAACAAACGGCAACCGCTGCCGGCGTCAGGAGTTTCGTCCTTGCCCGTTCAGTCTTGACATGGACCTGCTGCCCGCTGCACCGCCATGCAACGATATCGACCGGTGTCGTCGTGCCTGCGCACAGGACGGCATGGTACCCCTTTGACAGGAGCAGGCGGTATGCCATGAACTCGACTTCCCTGCCCCGGGTAAACGTCTGTCTCGGTATACCGGTCATGGTCGCACTCCTTTACAATCGACCATCATGGCGGCGGCCCATCACCCGTCTGCGACGGCAACAAAAACGCGGTCAACAAGCGAGAAGAACCGGAAGGGAGTTTCGATGATGACCCGCCGTTCTCCGCCGGGTCCGGTCTCCGGCTGGACGTATGCGAACGCTTCACCCGCAGAGTTCCCGTTGGAATCCGAGAGGAGTATACGGCGCGAAAAGAATATCAGGTGCCGGCACTCATCACGCGAAAGTATATACTGACCGTCGGGCGTTTCGATGGACAGAGAGCCTCCGCTCCCTGTACGGATAATTGTTGTATCGCCAGTCATACGGTCACCTGTTTACAACTGGCACAAGCATTTTGAAGGTAGAGGGCAGTACAATTATTGCCCCTGCGCTCATGAAGTTGTTATCGTCGTAGATGTGCATCGTCATTGACGGGTGGGGCACTCTGGTTTTACGCAGGTGTTTTTCCCCCTGAGGATGAACGGGGTTCTCGTTTTCACAACCGGTACCCGTACCGATGGACACCAGCCGGTGTTTTCGGGCACACATAGCACTCTTTATTCGTAGTAAAAAATCCATAAAACGGTCCAGTGCACGGCTATGTTTAAAAAGAAACGATCAAGTTTCGATCAGATCGTTATTTTTGCCACGCACAAAGATACCACGACATACACATATAATAAGGTGCTGTCTGGTCGTGTGAGCATGTCTCCGACGTGAAGGTTACTGTCGTTCGGGTTTTGACGGGAGTATATATAACTGAGGAGGGGTGGAAGAAGATTTCCGGCGAGAGGGGATGTGTGGAAAATGGGGCGGGGAGTGTGCGCGGTTTGGGGGATGCAATCATTTGCTATAACATTACGTCTTCACCTTGTTGATGAGCCCTGTGTTTTCACGGGTGCTGGTCTATGTAATCTTTGATCCGTTATCATTCGGAGGATCCGAGTTGCACAGAGCGGATACTCATTGATCTGTTGTTGGATATATTTCTTAAACGGGTCGACTATATTCAGGTGTTCTCGTCTTTTCATCTATGCAGGTCAGGTCTGCGCTATAATGTATTTCCGTATCGTGTTCCGGTGAAACCCGGTTATCCGCGATATTTGACGGATGTTTAATCCTTTGTTGTAAAGATTTCGTATCTTGAAAAAGTCCTCCATCTTCAGCATTGCTACTACCCTCAAGCCTGTGCATGAAGGTTAGCA
This sequence comes from Methanoregula sp., assembly GCA_026394655.1. GTDB lineage: Archaea > Halobacteriota > Methanomicrobia > Methanomicrobiales > Methanospirillaceae > Methanoregula. The sequence continues at coordinate 2,776 of JAPKXU010000089.1, forward strand.
GGTGTACACTTTTACTCCGCCACAAGTGCACAATTTTGCACCGCCAGTGACACCTGTTGTATCGATTGCGGATCTCTAACTTTATTCGATAATCAGTTCGGGGGATGGACAAGCATCCCCCTCACAATGGAGGGATTGCTCCCAAGATATTAGGTGAGCGAAACTGGTTCATTGGCGTTTACCGATTCGATGGATTTATACTGCACCTCTGATACATTTGATCTATTAGAGTCAGGGTTGTCAAATTTACAGTAGGATCTTTACACTACCTTACACGAATCCCAAAACAATATGGTTAAAGCATTTTAAAATAATAGGAAGATTATGAAAGATTATGCCGAAGATAATGTATCAAAGTTTTATAATAATATCGGCTGGAAAACAAAAGACGATGTCACAGAAGATGCAAGAATATGTGAAGACCTTCGAGAGAATGCTAGTGAATATGTGAGCAAATGTAGATTAAGAGTCCTAAAATACATACCTGATCATGGGGACAACCTGCTAGATATGGCCTCTGGACCCATCCAATATAAAGAATATTTAGAATACTCTAAAAATTTTAAGAAAAGATATTGTATCGATTTGTCTGTTGAAGCATTAGAACAAGCAAAAAGGAAGATTGAAGATCATGGGGTTATTTTATGTGGAAGTTTTTTTGATATTAAATTAGAAAAAGATTTTTTTGACTGTTCAATAAGTCTTCATACAATTTATCATATCGAAAAAGATAAGCAGGAAGATGCAGTCAGAAAATTAATCAATGTTACTAAACCAGGAAAAAATATTGTTATTGTTTATTCCAATCCTCAGTCTATTCCATTAATTGTTCTATCGTTATTTGTCTCACCATTTCGTTTACTAAAAAAAATTTTCGGGATAGTAAGTAGAGGTAATAAAATGGGAGAGAGAAAAGAACAAGAAACGGATTTATATTTTTTTGCACACTCAAATGATTGGTGGAATAAATTTAGCGATATCGCTACAATAAAGATTGTTCCCTGGCGATCTTTTGGTTCAGGCATTCAAAAACGAGTGATCCCCAACAACAGAATTGGGAAAAAAATTTTAGAATGCTTTTTGATTTGGAAGAAAAGCACCCCGCGTTTTTTGTTAAATATTTTCAATATCCAATGATAATACTTACAAAAAAATAATATGGTATCCCGAATTAATTTTACACATATAACCATTTCTGCGCATAGGCCAAGATCCTCTCTGGTGGCACTCGGTACCAGAACACGTTAGACGGTTCATCGTAATCGAGGCTCATGTGAGGGTTGATCACATTGTGCCAGTGAACGATCTCATCGATAGACCCGAACTTTTTAATTTTTCGTTCAACCTCGCCGAAGAACCGTTCAATTTTCCCGTTGGTTTGAGGGTGTTTCACCCGGGTGACGATATGTTTGACGCCATTATGATCCAGGAAATCCTTGAACGTGTGTTGAGAGTGTTCCCGGTCCCAACCGAAACGAACTGGGTACCATGGTCAGTCAGGATCTCGCGGAGAGTTCCGTATTCACTGAATCCTTGGGTCAAGACGATAATGGTGTTCTCGGTCGTAGGAGAATCGAACACTCCGTAGCAAGTGATCAACCGGGATGAATCATCGATGAATGCGATAACTCATT
>JAPKXU010000112.1 GCA_026394655.1 Methanoregula sp.
AATATCGCTGAGGCCTGGCTCAACCGGGCAGACGCCCTGGTGCACCTGGGGAATTACCAGGACGCGATAGATTCCGCGAACCGTGCCCTTGCGACCGACCCGACCCTTGAAGCCGCAAAGACCACGAAGTTGCTGGCGACAAAACTGCTCGGGAACCGTGCAACACCCACACCCGTGCCAACAACAAAAGCTCCGGCATCCATTGTACCGGTGATCGGCGCACTGGCCGTTGCCGGCTGTGCTGCAGGTTATCGTAAATTCAGAAATTAAACCCAAATTAAACTCTTTTTTTTTAAAAAAAATTCTACATAGCCAAAATTACATTATCGAGGAATTTACATTTTTAGTATATCCGAATGATACCAAAAAATGGATCCGGGTTGTCAGGCTGATCCGTACACTTTCTGAAATTGATCTCTTGACAACATATCATTCACATATCTTTCGACCATTGCAAGGTCATCGGCAGTCGGCCTCAGGTGGATATCCGGGAAATACCAAGAAGGCGTCTGCTGATTATTACCGTGGTAATGCGAAACCCGTCCTGGGACGGCGAGCCTCCCGAAAGACTGGAATCCGAGATGCTCAAATGCAATCTCGAGCAGTTCAAGCGTTGCCTGCGCTTCCTTTGGTCCGAGATGGGCGCCGCCGTATGTGGCAAAAGCAAGACCAAGCCTTGGTCCGGGTACGATCTTTCCATAGGAAGTCCGGTGCGTTGCTGACCGGATGATCGAGAGGAGCGGGTCGAACGGGATATGCCAGAATACCCCGGAGCCAACGCAGATGAAATCAAATGCATCAAAGTTTGGGATGCTCCCGACGTTCCGGTAATTCTGATCAATCTGGACAAGGGTGTTCTCCCACCCGTGACGTTCAAATGTCTCTGCGATCTTCTCTGCGACTTTCTTCGTATTGCCTGACAATGAGGCATAGATGATTAGATTCTTCTTTGATGTACTCATATGATTGTTTTCCTGTTGTTTATCCCCGGTTCCCGGGTATGTCTTGGGAGGCCGGGCGCGGCAATCCGGTGATGTTCCTTGTAACATCACGCCTTTAGCTGCATGATCGCAGTTGTCCACTCTTCCACATGGAAGATTGTGGTTATCTTATCGTTTTCCACCGTATGGATGTCGATGGTCATGATCCGGAAGGACTTTTTTCCATCGGGTTTCAGGCCCATAAACTCACCCTTCGGGGTGCCGGTAGCAATGCACCGGACAATGACCCGGTTGCCATCCTGCAGGATCTCCTGCGGCTCCCATTTCAGATCGGGAATAAGTTTCCAGAAGTACTGGATCTGTCCGATCAGTACCTGTCTGGATTTTATCTCCGCTGCGTTGACCGACTGGAAATTGTCGGCAAGCATCTTTCCCAGCTCAACACCCGGGTCGACCCTCGTGTTGACCGTGAGGCAGTCGACATACATTTTTCTGACCAGTTCTTTGATTGATTCCATGATTTTCACCTTTTACAGGGTTTTTGGTGATTCCCTGTGTACCACTAGTTTACAAAGTAAATTAGATATAGACTCGCTAACCAAACAGTTACCTACGATACGTTATGACATCTACCCAACGCACCAAACCGGTAACGGAGATCCGGTGTCCGTACGAAAAATCGATCCATATCCTGGGCGACAAATACGCGCTGCTGATCCTCAGGGATATTTACCTGAAGAACACCCCCCTGCGGTTCAACGAGCTTCTGCATAATCTCCGGCCCATGAGCTCCAAGACCCTGTCCGCCAAGCTGAAAGACCTGACCGGCCACGATATCCTGAAAAAGACCATCGTGAGTACGACTCCCATAGTGGTGACCTACGAATTTACCGAGAAAGGCCGGGACCTAACAAGCCTCCTTGACCGGATGGCGGACTGGAGCAGGAAATGGTACAACTGAAACGGCCGGGATCCTGAGTGAGCCGAAGCAGGAGAATGCGTCCGGACAGCAGTCCTGACCCAGGAGAAGATCAACATCTTCTCCCACAAGAAGTAACTGATTAATCACTTTTGAGGATTGAAGGATAAAAAAATTCGGTGATTGTGTAACTCTTCCCCCTAACGTAATGCAGGGATGCAGTTGGACGGGTCACCCGGTTGGCTGACACGGGTCCAGGACATTACCGACCGGAAATAGACAGAAGAGACGCAAACAGAAAGGAAAGAAAGGGGAGCAGGAAGGGACGATATATATCCTGTATTATTCACAGGACATAAGATATTTCAAACCACTTTCTTGCTAA
>JAPKXU010000046.1 GCA_026394655.1 Methanoregula sp.
GCTCCCGATTTTCTCGTTCCCGGAAAAGATGCGCCTCCGGTAAGCCTCCATACCGCGTTCTCAGTCGCGCTTGACGGACCGTTCCACGAGATCGTTGTTGCGGAACCGCAAAGCCCTGGGGGTATCAGCCTCGCCGATTTATTCAGAGCGATCTTCTCGCACGCGGAGTCATCAAAAAGGGCAGGTAGCGTCATCAGCGTTGTGATGTATGCAAACATCAACCAGATCGCCGGCACCCGGTTCGTGCGTTCCCCGGTTCCGGATACCGACGCTGGGAGTGAAGGACCCGCAACCTCGTGGTCTGCGACAGGAGTTCGGGAGGATTACCGGAGAAAGACGCTCATCTCGTTTGGTACCTGTATTAACACGGGAGCAGCACTCTCGTCGTTCGACAGGGATGCGCTTGATGCACTCCTCTCTTTAGACACTTCGGACAACGACCGGAAGATGTCCATGTACCAGACGGGTCTTGTCTTTGACGCACGGGAACTTTACCAGACCCGGGATCTTTCCCGGCTTGTTGGAAAGATTGTTGTCGAGGAACCCTGCATCGATCTGCTCCGCCTCTCTTCCAGTACCACGGTTTCCTATGCGATACTGGGTGTATCGTATATTTCCGGTATCATACAGGTCGATCGCGCTCCTGTCCGCATTACCGGGACCTATCCGGACTGGAATGAGAACTACGAGAAGATTGCCCGGAAGCTGAATCCCGACGCCCGTGAACTGGAACTTGTGCCCCTGACCGGCGGTTTCTCGGGGACCCTCGTCTTCCGGGTCAACGCGTGGGACAGGAACGGCAGGAAGATGATGCCGCTCGTGATGAAAATGGGTGAGTGGCAGTTGATCGAACCGGAAATTCGGGGCTATACCGATCACGTGAAACGGTTTATCCAGAATAACGCGACGCAGGTGATCGGGCAGGAACGGGTTGGGAATTATGCCGGGATCCTGTACAATTTTGTTGGGATCCGGGGCGCCGAGAGCAGGATCTTTTCCCTCGAAGATTATTACCAGTCACACACTCCGGAAGAGATCCTCTCGGTGTTTGATTCCCTGTTTCGGGTCGTACTCAGGGGCTGGTACGGTCAGCCCCGACTCCGGGAGATGCAGCTGTACCGGGAGTACAACCGGTTCTGGAAGTATGACCGGATACGGGAGTATGCAGCGGAACATTTCGGCGTTGTGCCGGAGACAAAAGAGATCGATCTCCCGTTCGGACTGGGGAGATCAATAAACCCGCTCTGGTTTGTGGAGACGATCCTGCCGGAACGGGCATCAAAATCGTTTTTAGCCTACGAAGCCTCAGTGCACGGTGACCTGAACTTAAAGAACGTCCTCATGGATGAGACGAACAACCTCTGGCTTATCGATTTTGCCGAGACCCGGCACTCACATATCCTGCGGGATATCGTGAAGATGGAAGCCGTGATTAAAGGAGAGATGACTCCGATACTCTCCCGGCAGGCGCTTCTGGAACTGGTGAAGCTCGATGTACGGTTTCTCTCCTCGCGATCTTTTTGTGAAATCCCGGATCTTCCGCATGACATCCAGGATCCAACGTTCGATAAAGCTTTCCGCTGCGTGCAGCAATTGCGGAGATATGCAGATCTTGTCACGCTCCTTGATGATGACATCTCCCAGTATTATATCGGGTTATTGCCGTACACGCTGAACATGCTTTCGTACACTTCAGTGAATGATTTGGCGAAAGAGTACGGTTGGATCTCTGCGTCACTGATCTGCAAGAGGCTGATGGAAAAATAGAAGATGGCTGCGTTCTTGTGCGGAATTGTTGGAATTGATTGGATGATAAGAGTGAAAACCACACAAAAAATTTCCGCAAGATAATTGTTGGCGGCTCAAAGAAAATCCGTGAAAATATTTTTTGGCGTGAGAGAAATTTCTGGAAATTTTTTCCCGGGAAAATTCGTGCACGCCCTCACCACAAAACAGAATTATCTCCAATTGCCCAAAAGCACGAACAAAACCTTCATCAATCCCCAATCCCGACAAATGCCTTCTCAAACCATTTTGATTTCTCCCTTGCATAGAACGGCGCCTGCGAAAACATACGACTTCACCACCCACCACTCATCAGCATCCCAACAACTTGCTGCGCTGCACCCGGATCCAGAACCTGCTTTATCACAAGCCCGGTAATCACAATCACCAGCGCCCAAATCCCCTTCACCACATGCTCTCTTGCCGAATGCCTCGACAACGGTCTGGACATCCGCCTGCATCCCGCGCGGGATCAGTTTTGACAGGATCACAAAAGACGATAAAAAATAAAATCTCATTGCCGATGAACGCAAAGTTCATTTCAGTCACCCCCGCAAACCTTATTGACACCTGACACGGTATATAGTGTAGGAGAACATCTATGCCCATAATAAAAGCAAAAGTCATCGATCGTTTTCACCTTCTCCCTGATAACGGGATAGCAACGAATACCGAAGAGGCGTATAATAAAAGTACAAAGAAAAGACCGATCGAATCACTACGTGGTGCCTGGGGATACGATATCGATAGCGCAAAATTTGTGGAGAAAGTAAGAAAGTCAAAAAAGATCGAACCATTATGACTTATTTTCTCGATACCAGCATCTGTGTTGATATCCTGCGAACCAATGGGGCGCAAAAATCCTTTGAGTTGTTCGAAAGTTTTAATGAACAAAATACCGGCTATATCTCAGTAATCACGGTATCCGAGCTCAGTGCCGGATCCTCGCTCTCCACCCGTCCCGATGCGATCATCAAGACGAAACAACTTCTCGCCTACCTTCAGATTATTGAGCTTACTGAAGCGATCGCATGGGAAGGCGGGAAGCACTTTGCAACACTGTCAAAGAAGGGAAAGAAGATCGAATTCAATGACTGCCTTATCGCAGCAACCGCTCAATCACTGGGAATAAACGAGATCGTCACAAGAAATTGCGATCACTTTTCCCGAATCGATGGCATGACTGCAATTGTTCCTGAGGAACTTGATTTTTGATCTTCTCATTCTACAACGGACAGGATCGATTAAGGGCTAACTTCTTCTGCCGCAATAATTTGTTTGGGTTACATAATCGGCGAGAGCTAGCCCACGGTGCAAGGGGAGGCGAAAGTTGTCGTGAATCTATGCTTTGCCCCATCTTCTAAAATAATGGCGATGCCACAAAGGTGCGACCGGTTTTTTAGCCGTAAAAATTCATTGATTCGTATTTCTATTCCTGATTTACTTTTTTATCATCGTCGGGCAATCCATTTCCACTAAAAAAGCATCAGATCCACTTCTTTCTCCGGAAGAAGAAGAGCATCCCCGCCACCATAATAACCATCACAATCAGTACCGAATAATAGCCAAATTCCCATTCAATTTCCGGCATATTCTTAAAATTCATGCCGTATAAACCGACAACGAACGTGAGGGGGATGAAAATGGTCGCAATGAGCGTGAGCACCTTCATTATCTCGTTCATTTTGTAGCTCAGGCCTGAAAGATAGATGTCAATCATCCCGGATACCATGTCCCTGAATGTCTCAAGGGTATCGATCACCTGTATAGTGTGGTCATAAACATCCCGTAGGTAAATCGTGGTCGATTCTTTAATGAGCGGGGATTCAGACCGCTCGAGGTTATTGATCACCTCGCGGAGCGGCCAGACAGATTTGCGGAGGAATATCATATCCTTCTTTAACTGGTTGATCTTCTGGAGAGATGCCTGTGTCGGGTTGACTAACAGTTCCTCCTCAAGATCCTCGACCTGTTCCTCGAGTTTCTCCATCACTACGAAATAATTATCGACGATGCCATCAATAAGAGCGTAGGCAAGATAATCAGGACCGAATTTCCGGATTCTGCCATCTTTTCGGATTCTTTCACGGACAGGATCAAAAATATCCCCAACATCCTCCTGGAATGAGAGCAGGAAGTTCGACCCGATGATCATACTGAAGTGCTCGATCTTGATGTCTTTCTCCGTATTGGTGCAGGAGAGCATCTTCAAGCTCAGGTAGATGTACTTGTCCAGGTCCTCCATCTTCGGACGCTGACCGGCATTGAAGATATCTTCTAAGATGAGCGGGTGGATAGTGAAGCAATTCCCGAGATCTTCGATGATTTTTGTGTCTCCCAGACCGTCAACATTGATCCAGGTCACCGTTTCGGTGTCCCGAAATGGGAAACATTCGGAGATCAGGTCAACCTGTTTTTCCTGAAAATGGGTGGCATCATAGTCAATGACGGTGATCCGGACCGGCTGGTGAGATAGTTCGCCGTTCACATGCGGAGTCTCGGGTGGCTGACCAGCCCATTTGGAATGTGTATGCCGGAAGAGTGACATGGTACTATTGGATGTAGAGTGATAGGGTGAGAGGTTGAATAAGAATATCGCTGATAAAAATTGTTGATAAGAAGATCTCTATACTCTCATGAAAAAGTATTAAAATCCACAGTGCTGGTTTATGAAGTTTTTACGGGATTGAGTATAGTTTCTCATGTTATGATAATGGCTTGTCCGGTTTTCATTATTGCAGAGTCCCGGTAAAAATCCGTTTGGAATTTTCAATTCGACCCGAATTAGAATCTGTATCCTGCATATCTGAGACCTGCAAGTATCATCGCGTTTTTGTGCCGCTCAAAAGTGCGTGTCACCATGATAATGATACACATTTTTTGTTTGTGTAGGGGAGGTATCATTCTGGGGCATTCCTTTCGCCGGAAGGAATAGTATCATCCAACTGGCGCAGTGCAGAAGCGAGCACCCGTGTCTTCCCGATCATTCCCGCGATCAGGATCGTGTCCAGGATCTCATCCCGGCTTGCTCCTTCTTTTACTGCTGCTGTAATATGGACTTTCATGCAGTATTCTGCGCCAGCCCCGACGGCTGCTGCCAGTGCCACGAGCTCAGCAATCTTTGGTGTTAGGGAAGGGGGTCGGCAGATCCGGTCATCGGCAAGTGAAGCAAGTGCAAAGATCTCACTTCGTTCACGCAGGACTGGCAGGATATATGGCATGGAGCCGAGCATCTCCTCAACATCAGTCAGGAGATCATCGCTGATAGCGTCGGCATGTGCCAGAAACTCATCTATCACTTTCTGGTTCTCTTTTCTCATTGTATCACAACAAAACATTCAGCTTGTCAAACATTCTGTTGGTGGTGAACGGAATAAAAACCATTGTCATGATGAGTGCGAGGTTAACGACCGACAGATGTACAGGAATACATGGTCTTTCGTCCGGTCAATGATCACTTCTTCAAATCGGATCAGATCGTATTTTTCAAGCAGGTGTGAATGACGGAGCGGAAGCTGGCACCGATGATATCGAGCTACTGAAATTTATGCACAATAAAAATTGCACTGCATGTTCCACTACCGAACGTATAAACCCATAAATAGACTTGCGATATACTATTGCCCATGAGGGAGCAGAAGAGCCGGATCCGCAAGGTACTGCGGGAGCGAAAAGAGTCGATGGACCCAAAAGACCGGTTGGAAAAAAGTCGCATCATCTGCCGTCATCTTATGCGACTCATCATGGATGGTGAGACGGTGATGGTCTACACTTCAAAAGAAAAAGAAGTCAATACGGTCCCGCTGATCACCTCACTACTCCAACGAAAAAATCCGATTGTCGTTCCGATCATTGTCAAAGAAGACGTGAGTCTCCGGCTCTCGTACCTGCGATCACTCTCTGTCCTTGTCCCAAGCACGTTCGGTGTCCCCGAACCCATCGGTAGCGAAATTCCCGTGAATCCCGGCGATGTTGATACGATCATCCTCCCGATGCTTGGCTTTGACCGCTCCGGCGGAAGGATCGGGTACGGTGCCGGTTATTATGACCGGTTCCTCGAAAAGAACCCGGACCTTAAAAAAATCGGGATCGCATTCGCCTGCCAGGAAATAGAGAAACTTCCAGTGGACGAGAACGATTCTCCCATGGACTGCATCATAACTGAGGACGGTGTCGTATTCCCCCATGGGTGAAGACCGATGAAATGCAATGGGACTGAAATAATCGACACATTTGCCGAGGCATTTCCTGTCTGGCTCTCACGGGTGATCATAACCGCCGCTACAAAAGAGTGGGCATACAAGGCAGCTGTCGAAGCAACAGGATTTGCAACTTCCAAGATCGGGTGCCCCTGCGAAGCAGGGATTGAAAGTTTTCTTTCACCCGCTGAAACACCGGATGGCAGGACGGGCGTCTCAATCCTTATCTGCACTGAAAAAAAGCAGATGAAAGCAAATGTTGCTGCCCGGATCTCGCAGTGCATCCTCCCTGCTCCAACGGCATCTGCGTTTGACGGTTTTCCCCGGGCAAAATCCCGGTTCTATATCCGGATGCATTACTTCGGTGACACGTACGAAGAGCGGTGCATCATTGGTGGCAGAAAATGCTGGAAGATTCCGATCATGGGGGGCGATTACGTGGGCGAGGAACGCTTTGGGACCGAGAAGGGAATCGCCGGCAGTAACTTCCTTGTGATGGGACCAGATCAGGTGTCGGCACTTTCCGCTGCGGAGGCAGCAGCACAGGCAATCGCCGTAATACCGGGTGTCATTTCCGGTTTCGCCGGGGGTATCGTCGCAAGCGGGTCAAAGGTCGGTTGCAAAAATTACCCGTTCCCGATGCCGGCGAGTACCAATCACCAGTACTGCCCGAGCTTAAAAAGCAGGATACAGGACTCGCTCGTCCCGGATGGCATCGGGGCGGTATACGAGATCGTGATCAATGGCGTTGATGAAGGATCGATTACAAAGGCAATGAAGACAGGCATCGAAGCGGCAACCAAAACGGGCATGGTCAAGTACATCGGCGCAGCAAACTTTGATGGAAAACTGGGAGAGTACCGGTTCAAACTCCACGACCTGTTTTAAGATTGAACTCAATCGGACGAAGGGGGCGTCATGGTGCCCCTGTCACGCCAGTACACAGCGGAATGGAGTTGTCCGCTAAGATTGATTGATAGTGGGGATTATCAGAGGTTCGTGGAATTGGTCGAATGATCAATGCACCATGTGTATCTTCAGGACTGACACTCCACCAACTGATACCACCTCAGCCCGATCGGCATGAGAGCGGATCATAAATCCTCCCAGATGGAGTAACGCTGATGGATCATTGAGTATCTCTTCCTCCACGGGTCGTTTGTCGGGAAGAGGAATCGGGTTGCCTTCATAGGAGACTTCAGCATCAAGGTTGTACTCATCGAACGATACCGATACCTTCACCGAACTCTTTGTCAGACCATGATCGATAATGAGCTCACAAGCTTCTGAGAGTGCCATCGCCATCTGCTGGATTACCTCCCTCCGTGCAGCCCAAATCTCTCCCTGCCGTTCGAGCAGGGTGAATACCTGGTCGGAGATGCGTGCAGCTGGATCGATGGTTGCCGAGATGCTCTTTTTCACCCCAATCCGCATGACAAGGTTTAGGATGATAGCAATGACCGTGGTAAGCGAGAGCGCTGAATCGAAGATCGGCTTGAAGAGTACAGGCACACCCTGGTATGCCCCGGGAATAAGATAGACGCTGATACCGAAAATAAACGAGATCCCGATGACGAAGATCTTCCGGGAATCCAGCATTCGTGTGGTGATGGTCTGGAAACCGCCCACGATGATGAACCCGGCGACGTAGATGAGTGTTCCCCCGATAACCGGACCCGGCATGATGAGAAATACGGTGGCAAGGATGGGGAGGAATGCGAGAACGATGAGTATTCCACCGGTCATAAAACCGATATACCTGCTTGTCGAGCGGGTGGCAATGGAGAGCCCGATGTTTGATGAGGATCCGGTCTGTCCCATCCCGCCGACCAGCCCCCCGATGCACGATGCGATCCCATCGGCAAAGAGCCCGGACCGGATGTTCTGCATATCCGGTCGTTTCCATTCGGTGTCATTGATTCGCTGGCAGATCGAGAATTCCCCGACACTCTTCACAAATGTCACCATGGCTGCGATGCCAAAAGGAATGAGAAGAGCAAGCTGGAATGACAGCCCGAAGTATCGCCAGTCCGGAAATGCAACGAGCGGGGATGCGGCGATCTGTCCCACAGGGTTATCCCCCGCAAGTCCGGTCATCGCACAGAGCAGGTACCCGACAGTCATGCCAATGATGAGCGGGAAGAGCTTGATCTGACCCCAGCCCCATACCGTTATCCCGACAGTGACGGCAAGTGTAATGACCGCGATCATCATAGCAACGAGGTTAGGGGTCGAATCCGGTCCTGTCATGCCAAAAAAGTTTGGCAATGCGTAGGGTATTACGGCAACGCCCAGCATCATGATCACGAGCCCCGTCACCTCAACCGGAAAGAGGATGCGGAGCCGGTGTACAATACGGGAGAATGCAACCTGTAAAAACCCGGATATGGCGGTCATCCCACAGAGAAGAGAGAGTCCACCGGACTGGATGGCAAGGATTGATGCAGAGACATAATTCGGTCCGCATACCCGTGGTATAAGAAAACCGGATCCAAACTCGGGATGTTTAATTGACTGGCAGATAGTTGCTATGCCATTTGCCAGCATCGACATAGAGACAAAGAAGGCAGCAGCCCCGGTTTCAAGATTTGTCGCACGGGCGACAAGGATAGGGAAGATAAATGCGGTTGCAACAATTGCCGTGTGCTGGAGTCCAAGGAGAAAGAGAGTGGAAACCGGTGGCTTATCCTCAGCAGCATATTCGAGATCCGCAGGTCGCATGCTTACCGGAACGTAGTTGTGTAACTATTAAATGAGTTCTGATCGTCTCTTCAGATCTCGCAGGATCAAAGTATGATGATCCCACATTGCCATTCAGGAACACTTGAACTTGAGTAGAGAAGACGAATCAACCAGATTCCATCATTGAGATGAATGCACCGCTTAAGTTTTATCCTCAAAATAACTTACAACACAAAACTGATGCCATAATTATTTCGGTGATCAATTCCGTCTTTTGTCTTTTTTTATAATGCCAATACCGCGAATATGCAGTACAGCCGGTACTATTTTCAGAACACCGGGTAACTACCAGAACCGGATTAAAAAAAAGAATGTTCATTACGGTGCCGGAGCAGCGCTTACCTTTTTTACTGTAAAGGAAACGACAATTGCGGCAAAACCGATAATCAGGCAGAATGCTCCCACAACGAACGGGAGAACGACAATGGATTCGATCGGAAACGCCAACAGGATGATACCGAAGATCACGCTGAAGATCCCAAGAAGTCCATTCCCTGCATCCTTCTGGGAGAATGCCTGGTAGAGGTGCACACCTCCCATGATACACGCCCAGACTCCGACGAATATGACAAAGACCCAGAGCAATGCAACCGTCATATAGAGCGGTTTTGCGAGAATGATAATACCGATGATGATATTCAGGATGCCCAGGAATATTTTCCATCCCATCTGGCTCTTGTCAACGGCAATACTTGCGAGGGTAAAGATTCCCCCTATAAACCAGAATGCTCCAAGGAAAGTGATAACGACAACGGTCGTGATCGCCGGCGTGGTGAGAAACATGATGCCGATAAAAAGGGCGAGTATACCCCAAAGGAGGACCACCCACCACGGCATGAGACTGATTTTTTTCTGTAGCATTATTTCAGGACTTGTTAGTTCTTCTGCCATATACAAACACCATTGATATACTAGAGTTTCTGCTATGCTATATTAGTATAATGGGTCATTTCGACTGTTATCGGTTATTTGTCCCGGAAAAAAGGTAACCTGCTGGTTTCACTCCGCGCAGATAATCAGTTTCACTATCGGAACCGATCTATAGTATGTAAGGGCGTTCAAATTTTATCAACAACCGTTCAATCTCCGGCTGTAGCATAAATATCCGGGCAGAACCGTTCCTTTATATCCGAATCCTTTCAAAAACTCGGTAGCACATTGAGCAGGGTGCTGCACCTCGAGAACTGAGATTATGACCCATACCGCACAATTTTCTACAACTACGCTCACCCAGCGCTTCCCGGAACTGGAGACGATCCCGGAGAAAGACGTGTTTTTTGTGTGCGTCTCCGGTATGGGTGTTGCCATCACACCGGGCGATCCGCCCCGGTTATTTTCTGCAATCAACCCGGCTGCTGCCGGCTGTAGAGTCGAGAATATCCAGTATCTCGGTCACTATGGAGAGACCCCCTGTTATGCAGCAGAGATCGGGTCAGGCAGTCCGCTGCTGACGGGAATGAAATATTCTGGTGTGCGGGAACTCTTTGTACAATTACCTGCAGACGAGCTCGCGATCGCGGCTTTTGCGGTGCGGATCATTGACTTCGCCCGGACAACGCAGTACTGCGGCAGGTGCGGAGCCAAAACCCGCAGACTCCGGACAGAACGGGCAGCATTCTGTACCGACTGTAATCTTATCACCTACCCCCGGATTTCTCCTGCCATCATCGTCCTCATCCAGAAAGGCGACCAGATCCTGCTCGCCCGGTCCCCTCGTTTTCCCGCTGGCATGCACAGCATCATTGCCGGTTTTGTGGAGCCGGGCGAGACGATGGAAGAGGCAGTACACCGGGAAGTGCAGGAAGAGGTCGGCATTACCGTTAAAAATCTCCAGTATGTCGCAAGCGAACCGTGGCCTTTCCCAAGCTCGCTCATGTGCGGGTTCGTGGCGGAACATGCAAAAGGAGAGATCATAATCGACAATATCGAGATCATATCAGCCGGGTGGTTTGACCGTGACCATCTCCCGGTGTTACCACCGTCCCGGATGAGCATCTCCCGGGCTCTTATCGACGCATGGGTGCAGCGTGAGCAGCAAATATTCCGGTGATACTGGTCAGGAATGTGACTGCCGTGAGTGTGCATCGCGGCATGCATTCCGGAAAATATCACCGGTTTTACCGGACACTCTGCCAGATCGCCAGTCCGAACTCAAGAGCAATGAGGATGATGATCACCCATTCAAGGAAATTGGAGTGCTGGATACGCACTTCATCGGAGAGCATCGAGTAGTTTTCGCGGATGACGTCGATCTTCCGGCTCACGCTCTCGCTCCACTGGTTGCTCCGCTGCACTTTCAATGCCATCGCATACAGCCGGGCATAATAAACGTCCTCGGTCACCTTGATCAGGTTGTTGACCTTCTCGATAATCTCTGACACTTCGGCGTAGGTTTCCATCAGGTCCGCCATAATCGCATGGTACTTGCGGCTCCTCCTGAACTGGGACATCCGGTCTGCATGTTCGATGTCATCGTACATCTTCTCCATCTTCCGGGTCAGTTCCCGGTCATAATACCGGAGTTCGAGCACCTGCACGTTCGCAAACTCGATGAGGTCAAGAATATCAGTCGGGCTCCCGGGCTCACAGAGGAGTGCCGAGTCCCAGCTGAGCACCGCAAGATCATCAACAGAGTAACTGAGCGAATTTTTGATAATCTCTTCCCGCATCTGCGAGGATATGCAGGTCTTATCCCCGATCATTAAGGGCACCGGGTCAATCGAGTCGTCCCGTCGGTCAGTGACGTAGATGGTATAATCCTCAAAGAATGCCGGGTTTATAGCGAAGTTCTTGATGTGGGGTTTGATGATCTCGCCCAGCGTTTTTAAGTATTGCACATAAAAGTCTGCCAGTCCTTCCTGACCGGCAAAGAGAAATGCAATCTCTTCGAGATCCGTGTAATCTGCTTTACGGTCTTCATACACGAAACAGAAACTGATCGCCCCGATATCATATACCCGCGCCACAACAGAAAACTCAAACTGTCGCCCGTGACGCTCCACCAGGATCGGGTGCATCTGGATAAGGAGAGGTGGATCTTCGAGCACGATGGACTTGGGCTTAACCCGGAGAAAACTCGTCCTTGCCGTAAAATAATTCTGGGCGAGCGACTTTTCCAGCCAGTCAAGGTCAATCTCCCTGCCAATATCATAGATACGATAGAAACGGATGGAGATCATGGTTGCATACCCCAAAAAACCTGTGCTATACTTTGGGTGTTGTCTGACATGGAAGGTACCTTTGCCAAGAATGAGTCCGTGAAAAGTAATAAAGAGATCGGATAATGGCAAATCAAGCACAAATACGTTTTAGAACAGGGTTATGGCGTCAGAAATCCCGCAGGATGATGATCGTGTGAGCATGGCTTTGATGCCATATTGACGTGCTATTATGCTTGTGCCAGCCGGCACGGATGTTTGCACTCTGCCGGATAATCGGGAGTAGCACGAGCAGTCACTGCATCCCCAAGGACTAAAAAAGATATCAGCATACACACACTAACACTACAGAAAGAACGGAATTGTATAACAGCCAGTAGCAGGCTGTTCTGGTAATCCCAAGGATCTCTTGTTAGCGATTCCGACATTCTCTGAATTGCCCGAGAGGAGAGCACGCACAGATGATCTTTGCACCGGTAGATTTCATACTTCATATCGATACATCGCTCGCACACATGTCCGGGGAACTTGGACTCTTCATTTACGTCGTTTTGTTCTTCATCATCTTCTGTGAGACCGGGCTTGTCGTCTTCCCGTTCCTTCCCGGGGATTCGCTCCTCTTTATTGCCGGTGCGCTTGCAGGGACTGGTACTCTTTCCCTGCCGTTGTTACTCATTGTGACTGCGTGTGCCGCCATTCTTGGAGATACGATCAACTTCTGGATCGGGCGATATGCGGGTACAAAGATTGTGAATGGTCGGCTCAGTGCGTTTGTCAAAGGGGAATGGATCGACAAGACCCGGAGATTTTACGAAAAATATGGTGGCGCGACCATTGTAATCGCCCGGTTTGTACCGTACGTGCGGACGTTTGCACCGTTTCTCGCCGGTGTGGGTGAAATGCGCTATACATCGTTTCTCATGTATAATGTGCTCGGCGGGGTGCTCTGGACATGTGGTCTCATCCTTGGAGGATATTTTATCGGGAACATGCCGATCGTCCAGGATCACATCTCTCTTTTGATGTGGCTTGTGCTCTTTCTCTGTATCATTGCACTCGGGATGGTGGCAAAGACACTCATATCCGTTGCCCTGCATAAGTGACAGTCGTAATGAATACCCATTTCTGACGGTAAACGGTACTCCTGCCACCCATGCCGGGTCATTACCGTCATTGTAGCATGAAAACATTCATGATTCCCATCTGGACACAAGCATACAAAATGAAAATGCAGGGGGATCTTCATAGGAAGTTGGCACGGCGGGTTCCATTTTGCCTCCCTTCACGGGCATTGTTAACCGGTTTTTTCCGGATATATTCCACGTTAATGGCGTATCGATGGATGAAATCTCCGCCTTGTAACCCGTTCCTTTCAGGCTCATCATTGCAAAACGCGCATAGTTTTTGCGGGGAAAAAGACTTGAGGATCTTTATTCTTCGATGCGGATGCACCGACGGTTCTCCGGGAGGGGCATAAATTGCTTCCGGAATTTCGTGTCGGTGCATTGGCATCTGGTTTGCCGGGTTTTTGCTTTCACTCGTATCTATCCAGATAAAATGCCATTTCGAGAATGCGGCAACAAAAACCGTGGGATCGTACATCCGGGATAAATCCATCTCTTCTATCTAACGCCACAACAGCAATTACGATGTATTTGTTCAAGCGCTGTTCCCGGAGTTTCACCGAGAGGATACCAATGAGGCAACTATAGGGCTGAAAAAAACACGATGAGTCCCGGTGTCATAGTCTTCACAAAATGGTAATCATCCATACGATTGTCAAATAATCTGAAGATGGACTGCTCAAAATGGCTTTTAGTTCCCGGTTAGGATCCGGGACCATGAATTACGCCGGCACACGGGATTTGACTTTCGCGCAGGGCACCAGTGAATAAGAAAAAAATATGGGCTGGTAATCAACTGTAGAGAGCCAGTGTTGCGTGACACGCGCCGATGAGCCGACAATTGCACCGGCATACGTGATGAAACTGCCGCGAGGCATTTGCATAGGAGAACAATACAATTCCGGTAAAAAAACCATCACGTGAACTGATACAATGATCGCAAATACGACAACTGTATTGATTCTCTCCGGGACAATCGGGGTTCAGGCACTAAACCGATATGTGAATGCAAAAAAACGTAAACAAACCCGCTTGAGACTCATGGTATTTCCCGCACCACATTTCGCCTTGCGATCAGCCGGTGTTTCGGATAAACCTTTAAATAACACAGGTGTAAAAAGATGTGTAATGACTTTATCGCGGCTAAATTCATTCTTTGCCGCTCATGACTGCAGTGGATTGAGAATACGCTACGTTGCACTCCAAGGGGATTGCACGCGATGCAGCCCGAAGGTAAGTGACGCACACTTCCGGGAGAATCCAATTGAACAAGTATTCCATTAAGGATTAGCGCGTTTTTATTTCTGCTGGAGATAAAGGTGATGAATACTGATCCGCCAGATACTGATGATGATAGTATTGATGTGTTCATGCTCTGTGGCAACGCCTCCGATGCCACACAGCTTGGGCAGAAACTTGTTCCTCATGGATATCGTGTAACATTTTTCGATGACAGTTCCCATTTGTCAGATATTCTTCGAACAGGAAAACCTAATCTTCTTATCTGTGACGCGACGAGCAGTGAACCTGATGGTTATCGGTTCTGCCGGGAACTCAAGGCGGACGGTGATTTCTGGCAAATTCCGGTTCTCCTCATCACGGGTGTCTCCAGCCTTGCTGACCTTTTGAGAGTCCTTGATTCCAATGCAGACAACTTCATTACGCAACCGTTTGACCTCCCCAACATCCTCCCGCTCATTGACGATATGATTGCGAACCGGGCGGAACGATCCGATCCAGAAAAGTTGAAGACCAAATTCAAGATCCAGCATGATGATCACCAGTACATGATCATGGCGGATCGCCGCAAGCTGCTTGAATTTCTCCTCTCCTCATACGAAATTGCGGTCAACCGGGCAGACGCATTTCTTCGGGTAGAGGGAGATCTTGCGGATTTAAAGGAAGACCTGGAAAGACAAGTAAAAACCCGGACACAGGCACTATCTGATGAGATAAAACAACTTGAAGCGACGGTAACTGAAAAGACCCGTACACTTGCACAGAATGCAAAAGAGATCCATGAACAACGTGCTGTAGAGAAGGAACTGCGTTCACACGTGCAGGACAACGAAACCTCCCTCTCCCGTTATGCTGCAAATTTGACAAAGGTCACCAATGATTTGGACCGTATCAATGTGCAGTATGCCCAGGCAGAAGAGACTATCCGCACGCTCATAGACAAAAAAGAAAAAATCGAACAAACACTTCATGGCGAGATCGATGCACTACGGGCAGAACGTGACGGTCTCAACACCGAACTCGAGTCCGCAAAACAGGACCTGACCGAAGCATTGAGCCGGATCAGTTCCCACGAGATCCGGCACGCAGATCTGACCCAGGAGAAGGAGAAAACTGAGACCACCCTGTACTCGTATTCCGTTGAGATAGACGAGTTACGACATGCTCTTGGTACTCAACAGGAACGGGCGACTGCTGCTGAACAGGAAGTGCAGCAGTTGACTGCGACACTAGCTGAAGCAGAAGAGCAACTCCAACAGAAAGTGACCGCCCTCACTGCAGAGAAACAACAACTGGCAGGTACGCTCGCAACCCAGAAAGAAGACCTTGACTATTATACCACACAACTCGCCGCATATAAAGAACAAGTTCAGTCGCTCTCGCAGGAGAATGAGAAGAAAGAAGCCACGCTCACCGCAGAGAGAGAGAGTCTCCGGGAACAACGGGATTCTCTGCAGGAGAGGGTTGATGCAACCACTACTGCACTGGGTGCAGAACGCGAGAAGAATGCTGCGCTTGCAAAGGAGTGCGAGAGTATCTCCGGCACCAGTGAAACGCTTGCCGAAAATCTGCATACCATCACCCGCAGGCTGGAAATTGCAGAGACTGCCCTTGAAGAGGAAAAACAGCTGCGCTTTGCCTCAGAGAAAAACGCAAAAGAGGCACATTGCGCAAAAGACGACACCGTACAGTCACACCAGAGACTACTTGAAAACCTGAACGAAGATGTGAAAAACCACAACGAGAAACTTGCTCTCGTCTACGGTGAAAGGGATGCATTAGCCTCAACAAATGTAACTCTCAAAGGGGAACTCGCAGCGGCAGTCCTTGGCAAGTCAGAACAGGAGAAACTAGCCCAGACACTCACGAGCAAAGTAAAAGAACTGCAGGCTTTTGTTAAGACCGAAAAGCAGCGCCTGGAGGAGAGCCTCGAAGCAGAGAGGCAGGCAAAGGTGCAGATTGAAGAGCGCTTACGGTCAGTGACAGAAGAAAAAGCACACGAACACGATAGTCTTGTAACCAAACTCCAGTCACTTACATCTGCACTTGAGAAAACAAGTACACTCCAGAAGTCACTTGCACAACAACTAAACAAAGCAGAACAGCGCGACAAGGAGCGAGAAGATGCATTCCTTACCCTCACGAAGGAGTTCAAGCAGTTGCATGCTGCTTTTGAGGATAAGGAGGAGGAACTCAAGGATGCAAACAGGCATCTTGCTGACGCACAGGACGCTCTTCTGCGATTGAAACCGCCGGTAATATCTGCTGTAACCAAGGAATTTGAGGCGGATCATAATCACGCTCTGACTCTCAAAGAACAGGCATTGCCCCGCATTGTTGAGACAGGAATAAGATCACTCTCGATTGTCGACGATATCCAAGCGCCCCGCTATCCGGTAGTTGTGCCGAAGAAACCTTCAGCACCATCTACAGAGGCACACAATGCAACTCCTCCAGTGGAAGTCCAGTGCGCCGAGGATCTCTTCGAGGATGACCACGAGATGGATATCGATGAGCTTCCCGATGCTACCATCGAGCCGGCACTTTTAAAGGGTACTCCGGATGCTGGTGCCAGTACCGGATATTCTGCGGTGAATACTCCAATAAATCCTGATGATCCCCTCTCCACAACCGATGCATTTTTTAAGGGGCTACCAAAAAAAGCCGGTCAGGAGTTAGCGGATATAACTATTGACAAGACACGTGCCCCCGTGAAACCCGATCCTGTTCTCGATACCGGAGTTCCCGTTTTTGATGTGGAGACAACGGAAAAACAACCAGATGTGAAGGGGGGTGGGATTGGCACGTTGGATGATTACGGGATCTCCACAACACAGGGCACTATGCCATTTGATCGCAGGCAATGGCTTGATCTGGTGAAATGGGCACATTTATCGCAGTCACTTTCGCGAGATGATAAACTCAGGATCGTCCGGCTGGGTCGGTTAATCCAGAGAGGCAGGAGACTCCGCCCCAAACAGGAAGAACAGGTGGCGGAACTCGTCTCACTCGCCAGCTCACACGGATACAAACCCCAGTGAATACACTTTTTTGTTCCCCGGGTTTATAAAAAGAAAAAACTTATTTTCGCGCAATCGTGACATATCCCGAATGACACACGCTCGTTGAAGGGCGCGTCCCGCGTTTCGATCGGGTCATTTCCCTCTCGATTAACTCGTGGGTGTGCACTTCACAAAATCGTTCCTGTGCTGTATCGACAACAATTGCCATTTGTTCTAAGAATGGGGTATAGCAGGCAAGATACCCGCCGGCACGAAGAAGTGTGTAGGCATGAGCCACATACTCCGGTGCAATCTGCATATCGAGATGGACGACATCAAAAGTCCCGGTTGCGGTCAGCACATCAGCTGCTATCGCTTCGACATTGTCAAGTTTTGCTTCCCTGATGTTTTTCGCGGCAAGCGCGGAGAAATCCGGGCGTACTTCATACGTCTTCACGCTATTAGCAATCCCGCCAAAGTAGATAGCGGCAATACCGCTTCCTGTACCCGCATCCAGCACTTCATCCCGGTTGCTCATGCCGGTATAGGCAATGACAAGCCCGATATCTTTTGGGAGCATTGGCGCCCCGGACCGTTTGCCGTGCGTGAAAAAATCGGTCGGACGGGGCACTCTCAGCGTGAATTGTGCGCCCGTGTGGGTGGTGAAGACATCTCCTGCCGACGCGCCAACGATCGGTGCCAGGTCCAGCTGACCTTTGTCCGTAGAGAGGGTCCCGGCACCAGCCTTTACAAAAAATTCCCTTCCCTCACCAACTAAAAGGACGCGATCGCCCGGTTCAATCATGGCGTTGAAAGTTTCATGATTGCTTCTGCGATATCGCCCTTACTCGCTATGAGCGCTTCTTTTGCTTTTTCAGTAGGAACATTTGCCTGCGATGCAACGAGTGTTACATCCTCATCGGGGATCTTCGGTGCCGCGTCTTCAAACCGGCACTCCCCGCTGACCTGGTACGTGGTAACGCCCTGCATGGTCATCGCCGATACTTCGGCATTCCCGAAGATATAATTCCCGTGCGGAGTCTTGATGACAATACTCTCTACGTCTTCAATCTGCTCGACCTGCATGCCGAGCTTCTTCATCATCGCCTTCATCTGGCGTGGATTGATATTTCCCGGAAGCATCCTTCTCACTACCCTGCCGTACTCTTACCGCTACTCCATAATTAAATGCAAGCATCTCGGTGCCGGAAATCTGCGCCCCACCGCAGGCAACCAGCCGGTCGTTCCCCGCTACAACGAGCACATCATCGCCCGCGCGGATTTTGGGATCTGCCGCGATCACGTGCTTTGCGAATGCATTTTTCCCTTTTGCGACAAACTCTGCCACATCGTCACGGATGACCACCCGGTAGCCGGGAGCGGGCAAAACAGCCTGTAAACGTCGTGCCCCTTCGATTCCGAGCGTGAGGCGCCCGTCAGACGCCCGGACAGTTGCGAGTCGTACCCCATTATACAGCACCTGCCGAATACGCCCGGTGGTCGAGAAGATGAACGTGCAGCCTTCGCAAAAGAGCCCGACACCCACGAGACTGCCAAACTGGTAGTCAGCGATGGTCTGGACTCTTCGCAGCAAACTGTTCTCCGAGTATTTTGTTGACACGGATGACAAACTCCTGTTCCGCAGATTTTGGTACATATGCTCCGGCTGCAATCTTATGCCCACCGCCTCCACCGCCATATTCAGCTGAAGCGTCGCTGATTGCCTGCTGGAGATCAATCCCTTTCTCCACCACCCGCTCGGTAGTGCGCATCGAGACCTTGGTGAGATTCGGGTCTTCCGGCACCTCGCACATGACCAGAATTGGTTTTTGGCTGTTCAGTTTCGAGAGCGCCATTCCTGCTCCAATACCAACAATTGTGTCCGGGTATTTATTCCCTACGTGAAGGTACTGGAGGTTCTCGAGCTCCGTGACGCCTTGGTCGATAATGAACTGGAGCAGGTCGCGGATGATCGCCCGGTGGTTGTTTAACATGTGCTCTGCTTCACGGTACGCAGTGCCCCGGTCTCCCCGGAGAATCGCGCCGCCGATGGCAGGCTTTGCCCACCGCCCGCAGGCGTTTAAGACTGTAGCATACTCATGTGCATTTCGTAGCGGCGTACGGGGGATCTCGTCGGGGAACCCGTAAGTCTCCGCGTGCAGCCGGTCGACGCTTTCACCTTGTTCGATCAATTGCCGGGCAAGCCCGGTGATGATCGTCCGTTTATCGTCCATCTCCAGTTCTTCCCAGACCAGCCACCGCCCGCCTTCTCCCTGCTGCCGGACACCCAGTCGTTTTATGAACTGTTTCGCACCTTCAGGATTGTTGCTGATGCCCCGGACGAACGGGTCATCGTTGTATGCGAGCGAGAGGTAGACGGGGCGTGTAGCAGTACCATAGCAGTTGAGATCCCGTTTACGGACTTCAACATTGCCATATCGCACCCCGTCTTCAACGATGATCTCACGTGCCGGACCGACAAGCCCGCACTTCTCCCGTGCCATCATATCCCCGACGTTACCCACAACCGCAATCTTGGCAAGATCGATATTTACATCGTCCATTTCCTTTGCGATGAGATAAGAGACCCCGGCGGCACTCATGCGGGAGTACCCGTACGGCAGGCAGTTCACCTGCGTGTACTGGCGTTTTACGGGTTGGCTGACATGGTTGTCAACGATGATAACTTCCTTTTCTGAAAGCCCACGGGATTCCATAAGGTTCTGTTGCCCGGCACCCAGATCAGAAAAGATTTTAAGAGAATTATCTGCGGGAACCTGCGGCATCGTAAGCGGCTCAAGCTGGCGGACAAAAACAGAACGGACCGGAATCTCCTGCCGGGAGATCGCCTGCGACAGGATTGCCTCGCAGGCAATGCCATCTGCATCGATGTGGGAGATGATGGTAATTTCCGTTGCAGCCGAGATCTGTTCTGCGGCAGCCTTCACATCATCGCTAAAACCCATTACATAATATTTATGGAGTCCATACAGATGAAATGTGCTGGATATGCGACAGAATCGGACTGAAGGATTCGTTGAGATGGGGCTTATCACGCCGGAGAGGATGCGGGTAGTAGACAAAAATGCAATCGCGTTGGGTGTCACAGAACTCCAGATGATGGAGAGCGCGGGTAACGCACTTGCCACACTTGCCCTCGAAACCCACCCGGCACGAATACTTGTGCTCTGCGGGAAAGGCAACAACGGAGGCGACGGCATGGTGGCTGCACGTCACCTCCAGCAGGGTGTCCAAACTGATGTCTGCTATCTTGATTCCGGGGTACGTTCCCGCTCGTGCGAACACCAGCTCGCGGCACTGAAGCACTGCCGTGTCGGACTGCACCCGTTCTCGTCACGGGATGTGCTGCCCTCACTGGAGGTGCTCTTCGCACACGCTGATGTGATCATCGATGCATTGCTTGGCATCGGTGCTCATGGCATACTTGCCGAACCACTCACATCGATCGTCGCGATGGCAAACGCTTCGGGTGCCCGGATCATCGCGGCAGATGTCCCGACGCCGGGTATGCGTGCTGACCAGTGCTGCGCTTTCCATCGCCCGAAGGTTGCAGGTTCGACCGTTGTTGATATCGGGATTCCGGTTGATGCGGAATGCGTTGTCGGACCGGGCGAGTTGACGCTCATACCGCACCGTGATCCTAAAAGTCACAAAGGGGTGGGGGGGGAGGTGCTTGTGATCGGCGGAGGTCCGTACCAGGGTGCACCTTACCTCGCCGGGCTTGGAGCGCTGCGGGCGGGAGCGGATATCGTCCGGATCGCGTCACCGGTGTTTGAACCGATCCCTGATCTCATCTACGAACCGCTGGAGGGAAGGTGTATCGGAGAGGAGCATATCGAACGGCTGATCACGCTTGCAGAGCGGGCAGATGTCGTTGTGTGCGGGAACGGTCTTGGGACCGAGAGCCATACTGTGGTGATGGCTGTCGCACCGTACTGCAAGAAAGCAGTGTTCGATGCCGAAGCCCTCCGGCATCCCCTCCCGGTAGCAGATAAAGAGACAGTCTACACGCCCCACGGAGGAGAGTTCGAACGGATGACCGGACTTAAACTGCCCGGTGATACGATCGGGAAGGCGCATGTGGCAAGGGGAGTGGGATGTGCCGGCACCATCCTTTTGAAGGGGCACGTCGATATTATCACGGACAACACGCGTGTCCGGTTCAATCGGACCGGTCATCCCGCGATGAGCGTGGGAGGAACGGGAGATGTGCTCGCCGGTGTGACGGCAGCGATCCTCTTCCACGTTCCTGCGTTTGAAGCTGCGTGCATCGCCGCGTACGTGACGGGCAGAGCCGGGGAGCGCGTGGCGGCAGAGCGGGGCGAGGGGATGCTGGCATCCGATCTCGTCGATCGTATCCCTGCCGAATTATTCAGGAACGAAGGTGCGTGAATGGTCGAGTTTTCCCATATAGCAAACGATCGGGCACAGATGGTGGATATCAGCGCGAAAGGTGACGTGGTGCGTGAAGCGGTGGCAAGTGGAAAGATCTTCCTGCGCCAGGATACCCTGACCGCAATCCGTGAAGGTACCGTCGTAAAGGGAAACGTCCTTGCTACTGCCCGCGTCGCAGCAACTTTGGCAGCGAAGGATACACCCCACCTTATCCCGATGTGCCACTCGATACCAATCAGTTCGATCACTGTGGATTTTATGGATGGTAACGGGTATATCGAATCAACCGTCCGCGTAAAATCAACAGGGAAGACGGGTGTCGAGATGGAAGCGCTGGTCGGTGTCTCTGCTGCGCTCCTGACGATTTGGGACATGGTGAAATCCGCAGAGAAAGATGCAAACGGGCAGTATCCTGTTACACGGATTGAGGGAATCTGTGTTGTGGAGAAAAAGAAGGGAGTGTGACCTCAGCTTCACCGGTTTTCATTGGTGGCGGCACTATTTTGTGTGTCATGCGGCATTCGTTTTTTGCTATCCTGCCGGTGTTTTTGCTATCCTGCCGGTGTACTTTAATACCCACCCAGTCCAAGTTTATGGGAATATGGGATTCGTCCCGTTTCTAAGGAATGTAGCCTGATAAGGGCTGAACCTTGAGGTGAGAGTAAATGGTTAAATCAATGTATGCCTACGTCAGGGAGGC
>JAPKXU010000131.1 GCA_026394655.1 Methanoregula sp.
ACATGCCTTTCTCACATGGTTTCTCACTCAGTGACTCGCTCGAACCATTGTTCACAATCCGGCTCCTTGACCTGCCGGCAACCGTAGGGACCGCCCATCCGTCTACATCCGGGCTGGCGCCGAATATTGTCATCGACCAGCAGTTACACACGGTGCCGCAGCGTTCACTCATACAAGTGCTTAACGGGAATCACCGCAAGCGAGACGTTCCGGTTCCGGATTGCAGAGGATACCAATGTTCGAGAATGAACTCTAGACCCGGTGTGCCATCTGCGGGACGGGGGTATGACCGTGCTCGAAAATCCCACCACCCCCACATTTCTTTCCCTCACGGCAACAGAGTGGCACGCTTTCGGCTTCGGGCTCAAGGAGGGACTCTGGTTCTGGAAGAGGACACCGCTTGCGTGGGATGAGATCAAAAAGATGGAGCAGGTTCCGGACACTGAAAAACCACTCTCCCTGGAACTTATCGAGGCACTTTTACAAAAGGAAAAAGGAAAAGTTGTCCCGGCTAAAAGGATATGCCCGGACTACGGGCAGATGCAGCGGGATCAAGACGGGCATGATCGGCCGTCCGGCCCTTGAACTTCTCTGATCCTAAAAAATCACTATTTAATCCATTTTAATATAGGTCCGTGAAAAAATTATTTTCCATAGCGTTCTGCAACCCATTTCGAGAAGCGGATTCCCGGGTCATCGATAAGGCGGGTGACAATATAGGACAGAACAAAGATCACGCTGAGCGATACTGCCAAGGAGACCGCCATCGAAACAACAAACCCATAGGTGCCGTACAGGGCAAGGAAGAGCCAGCAGGTGAACGAAAATAGGATGATGAAATGGATGACATACATTGCATAGGATATCCTGCCAAGGAATTTCGGGACTGCTGATGAGAGCAGTTTGCGGGGCTCGGCCAGATTAGTAACGCTGATCATGATCAGGAATGCTCCGATAATATGCGTGAGCGTGGGGGTGCTGAGGGACTGATGCGAGCAGGAGACCGATGACCAGGATCAGCCAGAGCGAAGCTTTCGTATATTCGCTGAAGTATTTCTTTGACCGGGTGTTGAGATCGCAGAGGAACATCCCGAGGACAAATGCGAGAAAAAGCGGTTTTACTACGAAAAAAACGGCAATCAGGACCGCGTACACATAAAACCGATAGGAGGGGTTTTTTAAGAAAATTACAAGGATGATGAATACCATCACCGAACCGTAAAACTCCATCGCAACGGTCCAGAGTGGGTCATCATAGAGAGTCTGATTGAAGAAGAGCACACCGAAAAACCCCTCCCAGATCGCATAGGGCAGGTTGGCGGCAAAGGTGTAGAACCCGGCTGAAAACGATGACCCGGTGATTACCGACACTGCTTGGTTGTAGTATAGGCCGAGCCTGAGCACGACATAGGAAAGGAGCACCGCAAAGACAATCGGAAATAGGAGACGGAAATACCGTTTGATAATATTAAACTTCAGCGAAGCGGCCTTTCCCTTCGTGAAAAAACTGTAACTCAGTACGTATCCCGAGAGCATAAAGAATATGCAGATCGCGAAGTTCCCATTGAAATAGATCAGATTCAGCGGGGACTGGGAGATCACAAATCCTATGCCCTGCGGAAGAGTTCCAGGGTCCCCGGTGGAAAGATACCACGAAGGCAGGAATATGCAGATGAAATGAGCGA
>JAPKXU010000213.1 GCA_026394655.1 Methanoregula sp.
AGTGAGGGGCTGGGGGTACCGTATGTTGTTGAGGTAGTGAGGACGATGCGCCAGTTCAGGATGATCAACCGGGAATACTTCGGGTATACCGGCATCCTCAATCTCTTTGAGTGCGTCCAGAACGAGTGGACGATGGCATGGCGTTCAAAAGAGCGGGGATACAAGGCAAAGTGGTGAAAGGACATATGAGACAGATCGCAATTTATGGAAAGGGAGGTATCGTGAAGAGCACGGTCGCCTCAAACCTGTCTGCGGCTTTACACGAGATGGGACATACGGTCATGCAGGTCGGCTGCGATCCCAAGAGGGACTCTACGAGGATACTTGCCGGGGGGCAGTTTATTCCTGCGGTCTTAGAAGAGCACCGGGAACAACTGAGGGTCGGGAAAGATGAATATGCAATTAATCTCGACCGTATTGTTTTCAAATCGCCCGGTGGGATATACCTTGTCGAGGCAGGAGGGCCCGAGCCGGGAGTCGGTTGCGCCGGTCGGGGCGTCTTAACGGCGCTGCAGATCTTAAAAGATCTCAATGCATTTGAGACCTACAAAATCGATGTAGCAATCTATGATGTGCTTGGTGACGTTGTATGCGGGGGATTCTCGATGCCGATCCGCGAAGGATTCGCAAAAGAGATCTACCTCGTTTGTTCCGGGGGGTTCATGAGCATTTATGCGGCAAACAATATCGCAAAAGCCGTGCAGCACCTTGGCAGACGGGGCGATACCGGACTTGCCGGGATTATCTGTAACAGCAACGGTGATGAAGCGTTTGAACACGAAATGATTCCGGAGTTTGCACGTAAACTGGGAAGCACGTTTGTCCAGTTTGTCCCAAGGAGCCCGGTCATCCAGGCATGCGAGATGGAGGGCAGGGCTGTTGTAGAACACTCTCCCGGTTCTGTTGAAGCGGAGGTTTTCAGGAATCTCGCAAAAGCGATAATGGCGAATGATTCGCGTGTGATCCCGACTCCTGTATTTGAACTCGCTGAGCTTGAGAAGATGTACCGAAAGCATCAAGTGAAGAAATAGGAAATCTGATTTTTTTACGGTCGTCTGAAAAAAACCCATAAAAATACAAATTCTCCGACGTTATCGCGATAATGGCGTACCAAGGGCATTTGCAGCCAGATTCTCCCAAAAATCCAGCTCTCATAAATATCAAAAAAAGATGCCCACAGAAGCCCGCTAATTAAACAGGTCTTATTTCGTTTAAATTGCTTATTTTTTGAAAACAACCATTTAAAACGATATTTTTTAAAGATGTTGACACCCCCCTCATGAGATGGTGGGGGTCAAACCCGGAAATGAGGAATCGGAGCCCGAATTGAGCCCGGAAAAGGGTATCTTTCTGGTATCCCATATCTGCCCGTAAAATGCCCGGATCCAGGGTCGGCTGCATGAGGTTGGGATTGGATGCAGGAACCTTGCGAACGGTGCGCTGCGGCATTTTTAGAGAATCGCGAACCGGGCGTTCATCGTGTGTGCCAGAAAGATTTTTTGTGAAAGTCCCGGGAAAAAATTCCGGTGAAATTGTTTTGGGGAAAATCCGATGGAGTGAATCATGGCTAAAAAGAAATTTTCGCAAATAGAATTTTGTGGCGGGGATGGAAGCTGATAGATGAGGTGCGGGTGCTGGAGAGGATAAAGGCAGAGCCGGGTGCGAAAAAAATTACTTGCCTATAGGAATCCCGTAGTTCTGTATTTTCACCTGCATTTCAGGACTTAATTGTTTGACAAGCTCTGCATTGTATGCACCACTAGGCATTGGATTCGGCGTATAGTCGAATATCTGCAGGGTCGCGATAGCATAAGAACGCGATATCGCAGCAGGCGACCCGTCTCTGACTGCCGGATCAACGTCGGTCGTAAAGATTGAAACCGTATTGTCGCTGTTGCGGACGATTGTAAACATGCGGAACTCCTGGGGGAGATCCCGTAATGATGCTGTTTCAACCTCCCAGAAGCCGAGTTCAGGATGCTTGGGATCCGGTGAGGGGAGGGCGGTAACAGTATTCTGGTGAACATGTCCCGACATCCACAGGATGAGATTCGGATAAGTATGAAGTTTGGCGATCAGTTTCTGTTCGGATACCGGAGAGATCGGGGTCCAGAGCTCTGTGGAATTCGGCAGTTCGTTGCGTATCGGTATGTGCGCAGCGATGATCATGAGCTTGCCTTCAGCCTGTCCTTTATCAAGTTCTTTTACAAGCCAGTCATACCGTGTATTGTCAAGAGAGGCATACATATAGGGACCGACATTAGGATCGGTGTTCTTCATCGTATCGTCAAGCACAATCACCTTGATCGGTATATCCGACTTTGGTTCGAAAGAATAGCAGGCGAATCCCGCTGTTACGTCAGATTGATCAAATCCATGTCCTTTGGGATTCGAAGTGGTATTAAAAAATTCGCCCATCCACTCCGACCGCGAAAGTGGACGGCGGTTCGGATCGGCTGCAGGTACCTTCGGGGGGTTTGTAAATTCCCCGACAGGTCCTGCACCGATAACGTCACCGTATGGCGTCCGCCCGTCGATTGAGCCCATGTAGAAACCACGGCTGTCTAACACGAGAGGGTCAGTGAAATTATTTCCCAGGTTGAGGATATCCTCTCCGGTAAAGGTCTGTTTCAGGTAATCGTTCGGGATGTTTGTACCCATCCAGAACTGATCGTGGTTGCCGAGCGTCTGGTACCATTTGATCGTCGTATTAAACCCTGCCGCCTTGTATTCGTCCTGGTAATCATTGAGAGGCCCGGGGACAGGATCATCCATGGCACCAGAATCGGGTTTTATCATCTTGCCGTCAATGACATCGATATACCATCGCAGTTCGTTGTACTGACCGCTGTTGACGGCATCGCCCAGAAAGATACCGAAATCAAATGGTTTTTTTAAGTGTTGGGCGTTTACTGTCTGGACGGCTGCATCGAGGACCTGAGTTGTATAGAGCATAACTGCTGAATATCCCGAAGGATTGCCGCCTTTGTAGCCGGCATAAATCCCCTGGGCAGGAGTTTCTTTGTCGCTGATATGGATGTCGCTCATGGTAAAGAAATGCAAAAGTTGTGCCGTATTGGTAACCGATGTATTGGCATATGCAGGTGGCATCAGGTTCAGTCTTTTTTGATAATCCAGCCCCCCGCCATACTGCCAGACGCCATAACCATACTCTGAATAGTTAGCGACCTGATAAGGATAAAGCGGAGGCGAAGTGGGAGGCACGGGAACCGGAATAACTGTTCTGTCCAGTGTTGTAAAAACTTTAGAATCTATTGGATAGCTTGGATAGACAGCTCCTGCGGTTGAGCTATTCGAGTAAATAAAAAATCCCGCTATTACTGCAATAGTCGAATAGGGAGGACAAGTTGCCCTGTCCCCCCCTTCTAAGAACCGTGCGTGCGACGTTAATCGCACACGGCTCAAGCACTTCACAACCCGATATCGGGCAGCAACAAAGAGATGCTATTAGTCTGTTTCGGCGAGC
>JAPKXU010000121.1 GCA_026394655.1 Methanoregula sp.
CACTGCTGGGCTTCTCCGGCTGGGCACTGGTTCTTCCCCAGGCGCTGGCAGGCATAGGATCGGTTGCGGTGATCTATGCAATTGTATCCCGCCCATTTGGGAAAACTGCAGGGTTGGTTTCAGCATTTGCCCTTGCGATAATACCCATATTCGTTGCAGTCTCCCGGAACGGCACTATGGATGGACTTTTAATCTTCGTCCTACTCCTGGCAGTCTGGGTGGCACTGAAAGCGGCGCGGGAGAGATCCCTTCCCTGGCTACTCGTCTCAGTAGTCCTCATCGGCATTGGGTTCAATATCAAGATGATACAGGCATTTATTGTCGTTCCCGCAGTTCTTGGCATCTATCTATCAGGCACAAACGGGGTTCCCTTTAAAAAAAGGGCAATGCACCTCGGACTGGCAGTCATGGTGCTTTTAGCTGTTTCTCTCTCATGGGCTGTCGCTGTAGATATAATCCCCGCAGACCAGCGCCCGTATATTGGGGGGAGCGGGGATAATACGGTTCTCGGGCTTATTGTTAATTATAACGGGATGCACCGTCTCGAAAACGGTATGTCGGTACTGGGAGGTGGGAGCGGTCCAGATTTTATTCCCCTTGGTAACGGTGCGATGCAAGCCAGAGGAGACGGATCTTCATCCCTGTCGGAAATACCGCAAAACCGTACCGTCGATTACCGCGGGGACCGGGTTTCCGCAGAAGGTGGAGGACAGGTACCGCAGATGGATGGCGCCCCTTCCGGGGCGCCTAGTTTCCTGGCCCAAGCGGGTGGTGGAAAAGGCGGGGGAATGATGGATGAGACCGGGACACCCGGTATATTCCGTCTTTTTGGCGAAGGACTTGCCGGTCAGATCAGCTGGCTTCTTCCTTTTGCGCTGATCGGGCTTCTCGCATGGTGGCGGAAACCCGCATCCTTTTCGCTGAAAGGATTAGAAGATACTGGATTTTTCAGTGAACGCGGACTCACCCTTCTCGCGGTTAGTCTCTGGCTGCTGCCCGGGCTTCTCTACTTCAGTTTCACAACCGGGTTCTGGCACACCTATTATCTTGCCACGATTGCACCACCTCTTGCGGCGTTGACCGGTATCAGTGCAGCAGGAATGTATCAGGCATATCGTGAAGAAGGCTTAAGAAGCTGGATTCTTGTCTTTACAATACTGGCAGTCGGGTTGATCCAGACATTATTTCTCCTCTACAACGCTGACTGGGCGGGAGCTTTAATCCCGGTCATCCTTACAGGAACCATTGCCCTCGCCATCATAATGACTGCGCTGAAAATACACAAAAAAATCAGTACCGAAAATTTGGAAAAACCGGTAGCAATCATTGCAATCGCGTTTTTGTTCGTTGCACCCTTTGTTTGGGCATGCACTCCGCTTATCTATGGAAGTGGAGGTATCCTTCCGGTCGCTGGTCCGCAATTGTCCCGGAGTGGGTCCGGCATGGGGAACGGGAACATTGGAATGGATCCTGGGGATGGAATCCAGAAACTTGCAGATTACCTGACTACACATAACACAGGCGAGACCTGGCTCGTCGCCGTGCCGGGCAGTAACAACGAGGGTGCAAACCTGATCATCAAAACAGGAGCTCCAGTCATGTCACTTGGCGGTTTTTCAGGAACCGACCAGATACTATTCGTGGATAACCTCACCAAGCTGATTCAGGAGGGCAGGGTGCGGTATTTCCTTACCCCGGCATCTTCCCAAGGAGGGGGGATGTTTTCCGGAAACGATGAGATTTTTACTTGGGTGAGTAGCCACTGCACGGCGGTTCCTGCATCTGATTGGGGGGGAAACAGCGGTACCTGGTTTGCAGACCAAAACCCTCCGTATGGTGATGCAAGCGGGAACAATACGGTATCCCGGAACCAAGGCGAACTGCCCGGATTGGGAAATTCCAGTTCCCGTTCGGGAGGCCAGTACACCCTGTATGATTGCGCAGGCTGGAGTAAACAATCGGGCGTATGAAACCGGATGGTTCTTTTTTTACTGGATGGAGAAAAGCAGGAGATCTTCTTGTCTCTTTTTCGCGCGAGACAATTATCGGATTTTTTCTCATCTGGATTGTATCTTCAATAGTTGATATTGGTCTCCTGGTTTTTTTAACCGGATATTGTGGCATATGGTATCTTTATTCAGCTGCGTTGTCGTATTGTTGCGGTGTTCTCGTCAGTTATATCCTGAATAAGTATTTCACGTTTCACGACAGGAACCGGAATTATTTTTCGCAATTTACTACGTTTGTGGTGATTTCGGTCAGTTGTCTCTTGGTGAACCTCTGTATAATCTGGCTGGCGGTAGAGATCTTCTCTCTCAATTACCTTGCAGCAAAAATAATTGCGACAATCTGTGCATTTTTCTGGAATTATTATGGGCAGAGCAGGATAACATTCCGGAGTGGGATGAATCATCAAACGGATTTGAGAAAAGAGGAAATAACGTGTACTAACCAGCAGTTAGGAAAAACCAGAAAATAATGAGAACTGATAAAACCGGAAAAAAATCTGCAGGTACCGCATAAAATCCAGCGACGAGGGACATACCTGATTGGAGATAAATCCGGGATCATTACCAACCGGTTACAATAAGACTGAAGAAGAAAAAACATTGCAACAAATGAATTCAATCTTTTGTATAGAACGCAGCATCCACAACAGATTTCCAGTATTCATCGCATTTCTCCGTACAATACCCGCCCCCTAGCACCTGATCTGGATCGAGATGGGATAACGCGAACGGAATTGATTCGTCATCGGGGTCCATGACGATGAGCTGGTGGAGGTCATACTGGTTTGCCAGATCGAAAACCGTATCGAGCTGATCCTTTGGGACGGCGATCTGCCGCTGGTGCTCCATCAGGCATTCGAGGCTCTTGCGGTCCGGTTCCGGCAGAAAGAAAAAGATCTTCTGGCGTGCGAGCCGGGTGATCTCCGCATCATCGGCTTTGTCACCGATGAGCACATGCCCGGTAATACCAGCGTCCCGCTGAGCCCGCATCAGCGTGCGGTAGGCACCGGTGATCGCATCGTTCCACTCATCCTCATCATTGTAGTAAGTATCCACGATCCCGAGTGCATGCGGCGCCGGCATCGCACACCACGTGCCCTTCTTCTGCGCTGCTATGGTACAGGCGTCCTCGATCATTGCACCGGGCTGCACACCAATCTCGTCAACGGCTTTTTTACTCGTGATACCCAACAGGCATGACAGGATCCTGTCAGTATAAAATTTCCCCCCTGCGCAGGGCATCGCGATCCCTGCGGGTAGTTGCGGGGCAAGCAACTGGTCAAGTTTGTACGTGAGGATATCTGCTCTCGTGCCGCGATGCTCCGCCACCCAGCTCGCGAGCGCCGGGATGTCA
>JAPKXU010000056.1 GCA_026394655.1 Methanoregula sp.
ATATAACCCAGGCAATTGCGCGGATCAAATCCCCGTTGACACCGGATGATTTCAAAGGATTTGACGACTGGAATAAAAAGTTCGGTGCTGCCTGAAACCTGTAATTTTTTGATCCTGCCCTGTTACCTGACCTGCCATGAAGATCGATTCTCCTGCGGAACTCCTTCAAAAAATTGATAAGAATACGAAGGCGTTTAACTCTGCGGTAAGTTCAGGGGACCAACAAACAGCACAGCGCCTCGCCGTTGAAACTGCCGCCCTTTACAACCGGCTTGCCAAAAAGGTTCCGCATCGTGAACAGTTATACCGTACGCGGGCAAAGGAGTGGACGGCAAAAGCAGAGGAATGTGCGGGGATGATCAAAGTTGAGGCACAGGACGCGGACACCGGTATACTCCAGGATGTGGGTGCAACGGCACCAGTTCCCGGAGATGCAGTAAAATCCACGCCAGCACCGACAAAACCGGTCCGGCAGGTATTCATCAGTTACTCAAGCCCGGATCGGACGCTGGCGAATGATCTCTGCCTGTATCTTGAAGCACAGGGTATTTCCTGCTGGATTGCCCCCCGTGATGTAGTCCCGGGTTCCGACTTTCCCGGATCGATCATCGATGCGATCGATGCGAGCACAATAATGGTCCTCATATTTTCCAAAAGTTCGAACAACTCGCCCCATGTCATGCGCGAGTTGACACGGGCAGTGACGAGGAACATGCTCATCATCCCGTTCCGGATCGAGGAGATCCTCCCGACCAAAAACATGGATTACCTCATAAACATCGCACAATGGTACAATGCCATGCCCCCGCCGCCCCAGCAGCATTTTGGAGCACTGACTGAGACCATAAAATCCCATCTGTCCGGACAGCAGACAGAGAAACCCGGACCTGCGTCCAGCGGGGGATAAAGCACATGGCAGCACCTGACATTTATCTCGTACTTCAGGCGCTCCTCTCTATTTTCGGTTCGGGTCTTGCCGTTTTTATCGCGTTCCCCGCCATCAAGGACCTTGTCGGGGGGGCAAATTCTGATTTTATCCGGATCGCTGCCGGCGCGTTCGCCGGCTCAAGTTCAGCCGGCATTGTTTACCTGTACATCCGTGAAAAAATTCACACGATGCCGCTTTTGTTCAAACGCGGGCACATCATCGTCTGCGGGCTGAATTTCCGGTCATATTTGATCATTAACGACCTTGTCCGGCGAAAGATAAAACCGGTTGTTATCGAAAGTGACGCAAAGAACGCCTACGTTGAGTCCTGTAATATGATGGGGCTCATCATTCTTACCGGGCAGCCATCTGATACACACTTGTTGAAAAAAGCCGGCGTGATGAATGCAGCATATGTCCTTTCATTTTCCGATGTCGATGAAGAAAATGCGGAAGTCGCACTGAACGTCATGCGTATGGTGCCGGAAAAGACACGGTATGCGCTTACGTGCGTCATCCAGATAATCAACCCGCAGTTATACGGGATCATCAGGAAGCATGCTTTTTCTGCACGAAAAGATTCGGCTGTACGGGTGGAATTCTTCAACCAGTACGCGCTGGGGGCACGGGCACTCCTTGACCAGTACCCGGCTTTTCCGGATGAAGACGCACAGCAGGACCGAGACAATCCTCCCCGCCCGTTGGTATTTATCGGTGTGGGGCGACTGGGGGATAGTATCATCTCCCGTATTGCACGGACATGGTACCTCCGGCAAAAAAACAGCGGGACCCGGCTGAAGATTGTCATTATCGACCTGAACGCAGATCGGATTTGCGCCGGCTTGCTCGTTCGGTATCCAAAAATTTCCACAGTCTCGGATCTTGTGGCAATTCCTCTTGATGTCAATTCCGCAGAGTTCAAAAGCGGGGAGTTTTTAGCGAACCCGGTCCTTCCGGGCGGATTTATCACGTATATCTGCCTTGATGATGACTCCCTTGGGCTCTATGCTGCCCTTACACTCCATCACCTCACTGCCGGGAAAAACGTCAGTTTTGTCGTGCGCATGGATCACAATACGAGCGTGGCAAAACTCATTGGTGATGAACAGGCGGGACTGGGGAGTATCCGGGAGATCCATCCGGTAAATACAGTCGAGATCACTGCTGACAGCCAGCTGATACTTGCCGGAGAGGAAGAGATCCTTGCACGGGCAATTCACGAAAACTATTGTAAAAAAGAGCAGCAGAAGGGACTGACCAAAGAGACCAACCGGCTGCTCGTTCCCTGGGATACTCTCGGAACATTGACCGTAAAGAACAGTGGGATTGAAGGTCAGAAATATCGTGAGTCCAACAGGAAACAGGCAAACTTCATCTGGACAAAACTTTCGCTCGTCGGTTGCGATATCGGTCCTGTCCTTGACTGGGACGCAACAACGTCATTTATGTTTACTCCGGAAGAAGTGGAGACTCTCGCACAACTCGAGCACGATCGCTGGATGAAAGAGAAGGAGGAGAGCGGGTGGCGTTACGGCAGGGAACGGGACGATAAAAAGAAGATCCACCCCTCTCTCGTTTCTTATAACCAGTTGTCAGAATCAGAAAAAGAGAAAGACCGGGATACCATAAACCAGATCCCGAAGATCCTTTCCCTGATCGATTTCCAGATTTACCGACGGTAGAAAGAGGGATGGTAAAAGAATATCCTTTGGGATGAATGCACATCCATGAGCTCCTGCAATCCACCCGTGCAATCGGGATGCACATAAATATCTCCAGTCACTATTTCAGAATTATATGTTTGAGAAATTCGATCTGGCTCAGGCGCTCGATAAGGACACGTATGAAAACATAATCCCGGGGCTGCGTGACCGAATCGGTGTGCTCCAGAGGGAATTCCGCGACCAGCAAATCCCGGTGATCATTGTTTTTGAAGGCTGGCGATTTTCCGGCATATCAGGGACGATCAACCGGCTGACCTATGCACTTGACCCAAGGGGATGTCGCGTGCACCCGACGCAACAACCAAGCGAGATCGAACGCGCACACCCGATGTTGTGGCGGTTCTGGGTGAATACGCCCTCAAAGGGAAAGATCGCGATCTTTGACCGGAGCTGGTATACTGATACAATGATTGCGTGTGCCGAATCTGATAGGAAAACCCGGTTCTCTCCCGAGACATTTTCGGATATCCTCAATATGGAGGAGGAACTGGCAGATGATGGTGCGGTCATCATCAAGTTTTTTTTACATATCAGTAAGAAAGAGCAGAAGAAACGGCAAAAAAAGTTCCAGAAGCTACACCCGGAGTTTTCCCCGGATGACAGCCGTGCGCCAAAAAGGCTGCGGAATTATGACAACGCGCTGCCGAAACTGGAGACGCTGATCACGGAAACCGATACCGCACGGACACCGTGGATGGTAGTGGAAGCCACCGACCGTCACTTCACGATTATCAAAGTATATGAGACGATCATCAGCCGTATGGAGGAGATCCTGAAACACAAATCCCTGGCGGCAACAAAATCAACGAAGAAAAAAACGCCTGCCGCGCAATCATCCATACTCCATACAACAGATCTTACAAAATCGCTCCCGGAAGAGGATTATATTAAACGCCTCGGAGAGTGTGAAGAACGGTTGCACAACCTCCAGTACACCCTTAACCGGAAGAAGATTCCCGTAACTATTCTTTTTGAGGGATGGGATGCAGCTGGCAAAGGCGGGGCGATAATACGGCTTGACCGGGCACTCAACCCCCGGTGCAGTGTGGTGGAACCTATAGCCGCACCTACATGGTATGGCAGGGTGCTTGTCGAACGTGTGGAAGGGTTCTGTACCGATGCTGATTGGCAGCGTGCCTATCATGAAATTAATGTGCTGGAGGATTATCTTGTCAGGTCCGGCACGATCTTTGTCAAGTTCTGGCTCCAGATTGATCAGGAGACGCAACTCGAACGCTTCAAGGAGCGGGAAGAGGATCCCTTAAAGAAATACAAGATCACGGAAGAGGACTACCGGAACCGGGAGAAATGGGCACTCTATGATACCGCAATTGACGAAATGCTGGAGAAGACCAGCACTCCCATCGCGCCTTGGACAATCGTTGAAGCGAACGACAAGTACTATTCACGAATTAAGATCATGGAGAAGGTGATCGAGCGTATCGAAACGGGTATTTACAAAAATAAGAAAAAGGTAAAAAAATGTGACATAGGCACAGCGTGTGAGATGTAGCGCCAGACCTATTCGGAAATCTCCTCTTTTTCGATATGAATGTTGGCGATCTGACTTTCATTGTGGCTTAACTGAACTGACATAGTTTATCAGGAGTTGATACGTGTGTGCAATTTATCCTCCGCGGGATTTCTTCTGGTTTGGCATCGCCGGATGACACAACAACTGTGTTCGCGATTGTCACGCGACAACCTGAAACCCCGTGATTTCATGTACATTTTTGTCTCCAGATCGTGACATGGCGTATCTTGCGAGGGGGTCATGTTGGAGGATTGTCAATTCCATCTGCATATCGCAAAAGATTTATGTACGCACGGATCGATGTTTCATCATCGAAGGGATCTTTTGTATGCTGGCAAATGGTTGTGTAAATACGCGTGTAAAAGTACTAGTCATCGCGGCAATCTGCCTGGCGTTCATATGTGGCGTTCAGGCAGCAACAATTCCGCTCACCGGTCCAACAACAATAACGGCACCGGGATATTATGTGCTCCAGAACGATATCCTGAATAGTCAGGAACCGACCTGTATCAAGATCACCGCATCGGATGTTACGCTTGACGGAAACGGGCACATTATTGACGGCATGAAGAGCGTAGATTCCACGGGAATTTTGCTGAACCCCGCCGGGGATACGATGTCTAATGTTGTTATTAAAAATGTCGTTCTCCGGGAATGGCAATCGGGGATCTCGCTCAGCCGGGTCAAGGGCGGGACTCTTGAAGACGTAAAAGGGTCACATAATTCACGGTACGGCGTTCATATCTCTTCTTCGAGCAATGTCACGGTAAAAAACAACGAGTTGAACGAGAATGGCAATGGTATCTATGTCGACTATTCGAACGGGATAAGTATCCTCAACAGCATTTTTAACAATAACGATTACGCCGGAGCCACATTCTACCAGTCGCAGCAGCTCACGATTGACTCCAACACGGCGAACAATAACGTATATGCCGGCATATACACCCAGCGCATGGAACAGAGCACGGTGTCCGGGAACCATGCTGCCCATAACCAGAACGGGATTCTCCTGTATAGCGGAGATCTCGATAACACGATCACCGGCAATATCGTCACCGACAATACCTATGGCATTTGTATCTATTACGGCAGGGGAAACACGGTCATCAATAACCAGGTGGCAAACAACAGTCGCGGATTATATCTCATGGAGCTGGAGAACAGCAAGTTCTCACACAACACCGTCACGAGCGTCGGGGGACTGGGGATTGATATGACCACATCCCCGGTGAAAAACAATCAATTTGTTGACAATTATTTCAACAATACGAACAATGTGAACCCCCCGTATGTTTCGACTGATGCAAACACCTGGAACACAGAAAAAACAACGGGTACAGCAATTTCCGGTGGTCCGTACCTTGGGGGAAATCTCTGGGAAACCCCTGTGGGAACAGGTTTTTCCCAGACCTGCCGGGATACCAACAATGATGGGATCTGTGATGCCCAGTACACCGTCGCATCCAACAACATCGACCAGTTTCCATTAAAGAGCATCGCGAAACCGGTCACAGCGAATTTCGCAGTCACCGGCATCGCACCATTCACCGCACCGAACTCTGGACCAATTGGCATCTCCGATTTGAGTGGTTCCGGGTTCCCGGCGATCGTTTCGGTGAAACTCACACGGGCAGGAAGCCTCGCGATCACCGCAACCGGTATCACCGTGGTCAACCCACAAAAGATCACCTGTAATTTCGATCTCACGGGCAAGGACACTGGCGAGTGGAACGTGGTCGTGACAAAACCAGACGGGCAGTCGGCAACACTCCAGCGTGGATTTACCGTGACTGCACAACAGGGTTCGGGACTTACCGTCACTTCGTACCCAGCTGGAGCCGATCTCTTCATTGACGGTGTGCAGGTAGGCACGACCCCGGCAACATTTACCAGTATTCTCCCGGGCTCACATTCGATCGCCATAACAAAGCTCGGGTATTACGGGTATTACTCGGAGATCTCCGTTCCTTCGGGGCAACCATCGACCGTGGATGTAACTCTCCAGCCATTGCTGACAGGAACCGGCATCATCTCCGTGCGTTCCAATCCAGTTGGTGCGAGTATTACCCTTGACGGTGCAACAACCGGAAAGACCACCCCCTATGACTTCTACGAGATCACTCCGGGAGATCATACCCTTTCAGTCTCCATGGTCGGATACGGGACGTACACAAAGACGGTTACGGTTAATGCCGGGACAACCGTTGTCGTGACGACTCCATGGACGTACATCCCGCCAGACGGGGTTGTGCTCATCAGCTCAACACCCACTGGCGCGACCATCTATATTAATGATAACCCGATGGGCATCACGGACACATCCATCCACCTCAAGGCGGGGAGATATATCCTCAAGATCTCAAAGGAGAAATATGTGGACGACATCTCGGATCTCTCGGTCGGATCCGGTGATGCAATCTCGGTGACAAAGACACTCAAGTCGCCCGGGTTCGAATGCGTCCTTGCGGTCATTTCAGTGCTCGCCGTGATCTTTGTTGTCAGGAAACGGAGAAACTAACTTTTTTGTGAAAAATCTTAAAACCTACTGATGACAGACTACCCAAACTAAAAATGGCTCTTCGACAAAGATGTGGGTTAAATTGAACGATTAATTCTCACACCTTATTACATGAAATTGCTACACCCAGATGCTATCGGCAGGGTGTGTCGACAAGGCATAATACGAGAATACAAGGCATTGCAAATATCTTGGAGGGCTCCCCGCCTCATGACCCATCCGGATACGGAGGGGCGAGAGAATTTTTCACAATGATAGAATGCTAATCGATTAGCACTCTGAAAAAAGTAAAAGCATTGTATCTCCAAGCAACAGATGACAAAAACTCCGTGCGCAGGAGCGACCCGAGAGGCGTCGCACCGACCGGCATCAGCGGGGGGGAACTATCCCTCGCAGGGATATGGGGGGAGCAGCCCCCACGTATCGATTATCCGAAACTTACCCACACAAAATGCTGGTGAACAATAAGAAAAAAAGTTAGCCGGAGAAGCTGAGTCTCGCCCCGATCACCGGAGGAACACGAGCCCTACGCCATCGGCAAATTTCACCTTGCCGACGTTTTCCCGTTCAAGTGCATAGAATGCCTGTTCGATGATAAACCGGTCTTCCTTTGTCTTTTCGTATATCTTCTCAAATTCAAGGTATTCCACATTCGCAAATTCATCACGGAGGATCTTCTTCATCTTCTCAACCCGTTCCCGATCAAACTCCGGTCTGAAATAGTCGATATAACTCAGGATCCGCAGGTCATTTGGATTGTAATAGACCTCCCCGCTTGCCGAATCAACAAGGCAGACGGCAACATTCTTGCTCACATACGAACTCCCGGCATCCCCTCCTTTTACCCATGCAATCGCCGGATCATCCCAACCGGTTGGTGACGCAATTCCCAGTGCATGGAAGTAATCTCCCTCTTCGGCACGCTGGATGATGGGAGCAAGCACCGTCATCAATGCAGACATCGTCACCATCCGGGTATCAAAACCAAGTTCAGCATAATCCCCGGTATTGCAGTACGAGAATGTCTCAACAACCACCGTCTTTCTGCCCTTGCCGAAATAGGCGAAATCCTTCTCTTCGATCGCATATACAGATCCCAGGTTCAAGGGGAGATTCCGGGTGTCCGTAACGGATGCATCATTTCCCCCGGCTTTCACTCCAGTGCCGGCATCATAGTGATAATGGCTCTTCCATTCCGTGACGGTATACGTCATACCTTCATGGGGCGAGAAGCACTTTACCGGAAACGAGCACATCTTCATATCGAAACGGGCGATAAAATTGAGCTCATGCGCACACGCGTCGTCAACAGAGACATATCTTTTTGATTTTTTACCGATCACATCGTCAACCAGCGAAAATGATTCGGACAGTTCGTCCTTTTTGATGAAGATTAAGGATTTTTCTTCGACAAGGGACTGCCTTTTCTTCTTTAAGATCTCTTTTAAGCCCTCGATCTCTTTGATCTCCCCTTCAGCGATCCATTTAACTTCCATGTGGAGTGCGGAATGGTATTGGTCCCGCTCAGCGGCAAGCGTCAGTTCTCTCTTTTCAATAGACTCAAGCTCGCTGTCGATATTTTTCATCTGGGTATCGAGCAGCCCGACAAGATCCCCGTATTTTTTCTGGAGTGCATCCCGTTCCCCGGCAAGGGCATCCAGCGCCTTCTTTGCATCCTCCCCGGTCAATTCACCGCGGAGTAGTTTCACCCTGAGCTCGTGGATCCTTCTCTTGTATTCATTGGTCTCTGCATTGAGGGTATCGTATTCGACGACTTTACCGGTCAGTACCTTAAGCCGTTCCTCCGTGATCGCGGAAACCCGTGCGCGCTCGTCCCGCGAGAGGCGCGTCTGCTCGATGATCTGTTTTGCTACTGCAAAAACATCCCCCATCTCCCCGGTATCTTTGAAGAACAGTGGTTCTTTTGCCATTTTTTAGCTCCTCCATTTACCGTTTCATGAAATAGTCGAGCCGGTCGGTGAAGGTATTCTTCATGCCATCGAGCTCTTTTTTTAGCTTTCTCACTTGTATGATGATGTCCGACGTCTCGCCTTTGAGGACATGGTCATAGATGAGTTCCGATGTCTTTGTGATCACTTCCAGCTGCTCTACGAGAGCCTTATCAAACTGGATCATCTGGTCGATATCCTCATCATTGACCTTGTCCACTTTAAAGAGGGGAGACTGCCCGAAGGGGGCATCCTCGATCTCGACCACAAACAGGTCGATAGCTTTCAGCACGTCCTTAATGTGGTCAACAATCTCCCGTTTGCCATCACGGTACGCGAGATCACTCACTTCTTTTAAATTCACTGCGGCTTTCTTCAGCTCGCGTGCAAGTTTGTCCCGGACGGAACGGTCCGTGTTTAGCCGGTTCTTCTTCGCGCGGTAATCGTATCCGGGGATAAGTTTCCCCAAAAACTCAATGACGGATGATGCACTCACCATACAGAATCAGTACCTCGTTAGTGGCGGAATATGTTTTTTCAAGTATTAAAATAGACGTGGTTACTGTCCAGCGCGCCGTTAAAAAGACCCGGACCGCATTGCTGTCCTGCGACGATACGGGTAAAATGGTTTGTGGTATCGGGATGACCCCCGATCATTCACAAATCTGGTCTTTGTGCTTCAGTCTTTGTAAATTACATACGTGCCCGCAGCCCAGTCATGAAGCCCCTGCTTGTTGTCTGAAAATCCGATCACAAGACATCCAATAGGTCCAATTATCGGGATAAATCTCACAATGGTTCTCAATGTTGCTTTCCCGAAACCGATCCGGTTTCCCTGCAGGTCTGTGACCTTGACGTTCACCACACGCTTTCCAACAGTCGCTTGCGCTGAAGAACTCTCCTGTATGGCGAAATACAGCCAGACAATGATGATGAATATCAGGTAAAAGACAACCAGAAATCCACCCATTGCACCCGATGAGGAATAACCGGGGGATCCTCCTAATATTGAAACACCCAGTACAGCGGCAATGACAACTGCGATAACAAAAAGAATGATCAGGTCAATGAGATATGCGCCCAGCCTGATCCAGAATCCTGCATGCCTTTCTCCTGTCGGTTGCTGG
Source organism: Methanoregula sp. (assembly GCA_026394655.1). Taxonomy (GTDB): domain Archaea; phylum Halobacteriota; class Methanomicrobia; order Methanomicrobiales; family Methanospirillaceae; genus Methanoregula. Next base: position 9,784 of record JAPKXU010000056.1, read on the forward strand.
GTATACACCGGTTGTTGCGCGACGGGCTGCTGGAATGTTTGCGCCGTCTGGACTGATGCTCCGCAATGCTCACAGAACTTGCCTTCTGGCGTGTTCTTCCCACAATTCGGACAAATAACGATAGTCTGCACCACCTGTAATTTAAGGTAAACTAACCGTCTGGAATTAATCAATCTTTGGATTTAACCCGGGATAAAAATAAAAAAGGTTAATAATAGTGGGGGGAACTCAAGGCAAATATGAATGCCGCGATGACGACGAAAAATATGATGGCGATGATAATTTCTGCGATAATGTACCCGATGAGTGCCCCTGTGCTCGACGATTTAAAGAGTATTTCGCCTTTGATCATTTTTTGAGCTACCGTGTAAGCGTCATATAACCCATATAGCCAGACAATGACCCCCGGCACAATGAATATGCAATACCCGATAAGTGACCCGATAAGGAGCCCAATCCCTTTTCCGGTCTCCCCGTTATAGACCTGCCCGGCACCGGGGAAGAAGAATGAGAGTATCAACGCGATACCGGCATTTTTCTCGGATTTTACACCGGCAGGTTGCTGGGTATATACTGGTTGCGCGGCAGGTTGCTGGAAAGTCTGCGTCGTCTGGACTGATGCTCCACAATGCTCACAAAATTTGCCTTCTGGCGTATCTTTTCCACAATTCGGACAAATGACGATAGTCTACACCACCTTTGGTTACGTTTAACTACCCCGGTGAAATTGATTAATCTTTTGATTCCCTCTAAAGAAACAAACCACCATCAGCATGTAACGATGGCAAAAGAAGTGTCAGAGTGATGACTGAATTATTCCTCACCTATAAATAACAGTTCGGATTTATGTTAGATATAGGGTGGTCTTCTCACATGTTTGATACGATTAAATGCCGCTCATGCGGGGCGGAGAATAAACAAAACAGTAAGTTCTGTTCACAATGCGGGCAGCTGGTAGCAGGGCAAATCTGCGGCAGCTGCGGGCAACCAGTCCGGGCGGGTGCGACATTCTGTTCGAGCTGCGGGGTTGCTGTCCAGCAGACAGCCACAACTAGCAGCGCAACATACCCGGAAGCATTTCCCGATCTCTCCAAATCGAATATCTGGCAGAGGCGCCCCAATGATCTCGCGCACCGGTTTGAAGTGGCTGATCTCAATTCGTACTTTTTGGGTGTGACAAAAAAGATCACCGTCATGCAGGGCACAAAGGCGATCTTCTTACAAGGCGGAAAGTACATGGGCGATCTGCCCCCGGGGACATACACCGCGGGTAGTCTTTTGGAGTTTTTAAAGACACTGAACCTCTATGAGAAGACCACCATCATACTTGTCGATGATGGCGATATCCCGATTGATTTTTCCATAGGGCAACTCCGCACATCTGAGAATTTCGATGCCGGGGTGAAGGGCAGGATGGTCGTGAAAGTAGACAAGCCCATCCTCCTGTTTGACAACCTGATGAAAGCCAGACCGCATCTTGAAGTCATCGACCTTTTAGGGAATGTCAGAAACGAAATGCTCAATGTCCTCCAGTCAAAGGTTAAGGGTTATTCGTTCGAAGACCTGTACGGGAACCTCGAACTCAGAAAAGAGATCCAGCAGGACTTTGAATTCAACCTGACGACAACGCTCAGCCGTTGGGGACTCCAGCTTGTTCACCTCCCCTACTTCGATTACGATGAGTCCTACTGGCAGGATATAATAAAGACGCGCGGGACACTTTCACGCGAACTCATTGCAAATCGCGAAAAAATGAAGCAGGACGCAGAGATCGGGCTCCTGCCATACGAGCAACAAGTCGCCACCGAAGTAAAGAAACACGAAATTGACGAAGCAAAGTATTCCGTAGACAAGGAAGCGGAAACCCTCGAACGCAAGCGGTTTGACGGGATCACGGCATTGCTGCGCGAACGGCTCACTGACGACAAGATGAACGAGTTCAAAAACGCCGAAGATCTCGAAAAGTACCTCTACAGCATTGACACGAACAAAGTCATCCGCGAGAACGATATGATCGATCTCAAGATCCTGTTCGATAACAACCGGGCGGACAAGTCAACTGCCCGGCAGCTGATGATTGAGCGTATCGCCCAACGCCACAAACTGGATATGGCTGGAGAGGTGTTGGAAGAGGGTGTCAAGGGAAGACGCCTTGTTGATGATTACGATCTCGAAAAGCGCGGAAAGGTCAGCGGGCAGGATGTGAAGGAATCGGAAGCAGGTATTGAACTCCTACGGAAGATGAGGGCGGCAAAACGGGAAGATGCAACAGGATACCAGGCACTCGAGCTCGAGAAGGCGCAGAGAGCCGCAGAGATCGAGGCACAGCGCTTGAAAGCCCGGTCTGCTGCGACTGACGAAGCACAGATCTCAATGGCTGAAGGAAAGGCTGGCGAGCAGCTCACCGAACTTTCCAAAATGAAGCAGGCGAAGGCTCTCACTGAAGAGCAGCTGATGGCGCTCTCGGCAAAGGACAGCGCTGCAGTTGCTGCTGCCATGAAGGAGAAGTACGGCTCCGATCAGGTCAAGGCAATGTATGAGCTGCGGATGAAAGATCAGGAGGCATATGTCCAGCGGATGCAGCAGATGGAAGAGCGTTCAATGGACCGGATGGAGCGCGTCCACCACAAGTCCCTTGAGGAGATGGGACAGACTGCCTCCACCCGTGCAACCGCGGGTTCTTCGCAGGGCACCACCGTTGTTGCCGGTGGCGGGTTTGGTGCACCGGTTGTCGTGGCACCGGGCGGAGCCGCTCCTACCCCGGTACCCCAACCAGCACAGAAAGTCATTTTATGCCGGAAGTGCAACGCGGAACTTGATCCCACCGAAAAATTCTGTAATTCGTGTGGTGAGAAAGTCCAGCCGTGATCTTTTTTCCTTTTTCCCTTATTCCCTTATTCCATTCTTCTTTTCGCGGGCAGTGTATTTCCGCACGGTAAACAGGTGCAGTTCTTTAGATGGCGATTTTCCTATGAAAATCGGCAGCCGAGTTTCATTTTGTTGAGCCTGAACCTGCATGGTTCATTAGGTTTCTATCGTCCTAGTATTGCAATAGACCGTGCCGCCGGAAGACCGAATCAAAGGTATTATATAACTGCAAAGTGAAGTCCACATATTCACGACTGTATGTCGCAAAAGGGGAGAATGTGGATGAAACTGAAAATTATGGGTTTTGGCATCCTGCTGTTACTCATCATGGGAATTTGCGTTGTCTCGGCGGTCACGGTAACAAATCCGGTCATTAATCCGACCGGAGATCTTACTGCCGGGACAAATGTAAGTGTATCTTTTAAGATTGATATGACACCTGCCGGGGGCTTGACATTCCCCCAAGAGGACACGCTCCAGATCTTTACGGATCTGAATAGTCCACAATGGACAACAACGATCATCCGTGATGGAGTGAATCATCCACAGCCGCAGGATACCGGTCACAGTGTCTACATGTCGGGTTGGATCCTCTCATATCCGTCCTCGGTGCAGGAATCTGTCCAGGTCATGCTTGAAGGATCCGTTCCCTCAGTCCCAAAATCGATGAACAAGACGATCGTCCTAGTACAGGAACTTGATCCCCGCAATACGTTGATCCCTGCCTCGATCATCACCCAATCGCGATTGATTGTGAACCCGACGGATCTCGCCCAGAGTATCGGACTCCGGGAATCGGACTTGCGGGTATTCCGCACACACATCGACAACATGACCCAGAACGGGGTGAACACATCGGCAGCTGAACAGAACTTTGCAGCAGCGCAATCGGCGATCCTTGCTGCAAAGAGTGCAAATTTTGCCACCGCTCAGGCATACCTCAATAACGCAACAAGTCTGATGGACGAGGGGGAGAAACTCATGGACCTGGCGTGGACAGAGAAGGAGATCAGCAATGCGCAGGCACCCATCTCACAGACGTCAGACCTCATCACGTTCTTCACGGTAAACCGCAGCATCACAAATGATCCCCGGCTCGCCATTGTCATCGCCAAAAAAGAGAGTGCAGACCAATATCTATCATCGGCAAAAGACCTCTTCGCTGCAGGCAACTTTGCGTTTGCACGGGTGAAAGCCCATGACGCGTTTGCCAAAGGAAATGAGTCGCTGAATGATGCGATCAACTTCAGGCTCGAACTCACAAAGACCGGTGGTAGTACGGGTGGAGGGAACTGGCTTAATACCACAACCCTGATCATCATCGGGGTCGTTGTAGTGATTATTGCAATTGGCGGTTATTTCCTCCTGAAGAAAAAGAACCGCTGGGAAGATAATTAAACAATTTTTACGACCAACTTTTTTTCAAAAGTAAAAAAAAAGAATCAGATTGCCGGTTTTACCTTCAGCGCAACGAGGAGTAAATCTACGGCGGCTTCGATATCCCGTGTATCAAGCACTTCCACCGGTGAATGAATATACCGCGATGGAATTGAGAGCGTGGTGCTCGGGATGCCACCTTTTGTCAGGTGAATGGCTGTTGCATCAGTGGTCCCACCACTGCCTACCTCGACTTGTACGGGAATATTATTTGCTTCAGCTGCATCCTGTAACCATTTCACCACCGTGCGGTTTGCGATGAGCCCGCGCCCGCTGCTGTCAACAATCGTGATCACCGGACCCTTGCCCATCTCAACCGGTGCATCCTTAATTTCGATCCCGGGATGATCGCCGGGAATCGTCACATCCGTGGCAATCGCGCAGTCAGGATCGAGTGCATAGGCACTTGTCCGTGCACCTTTTAAGCCCACCTCTTCCTGCACGGTGAACACCCCGTAGATGGTGAACGGGGATTTGACCGCCTTTAAAGTATTGATGAGCATGACAACCCCTGCACGGTTGTCGAACGCCTTTCCGGTCACGCGGTCATTTGAGAGTACGGTAAATTCCCTGTCAATTGTCACGGGCGTACCGATATCGATCCCAAGTTGGATGACTTCGGCGCGGTTCGATGCCCCGACATCGATGAACATGTCATCAACTTTGACACCTTTCTTGCGCTCATCGTCATCCATCATGTGCGGGGGTTTGCCGCCAATCACACCAAAACACTTGCCTTTACTGCCGTGAAGGACAACACGCTGGTTGTAGAGCGTGGGGGCGTACCATCCGCCAAGGGCAACGAACCGGATAAAACCCTTGTCATCGATATACTTCACCATGAGCCCGATCTCGTCCATGTGCGCCGCCAGCATCACCTTGAACTTGTTGCCGCGCTTGACCGCGATCAGGTTGCCCATCGAATCTTCGCGGATCTCATCCACGTAACCCTTCAGTTCCTTTTTGATGACTGAAAGTACGCTGCCTTCACTGCCCGATACGCCGTGGGCATTGGATAATTTCTCTAAAAGTTCTTTTACCATATCACTCACGTATTGCCTTTTCTATCCTATCAAGAGCTGTCTGTATGTTCTCACGGGATGCTGCGTAGCTGAACCGTGTGTACTCCGGTGCATTGGCACCGAATGCAGAGCCCGGCACAAGGATTACACCCCTTTCGATAATCTTCTGTGTCAATGCCGACTTCATCGGGACGAATGCATAAAATGCCCCTTCGGGCGTCGGGAATTTGAAGCCGAGTCGGGCGAGCCCGGCACAGATCAGGTCCCGCCGGGCGCGGTACTCATCCCGCATCACGGCGACCATCTTCTGATCGCCCGTATACGCAGCGACGGCGGCATACTGGGAGATCGAAGTAGCGCATGCCTGGCAGTACTGGTGCACTTTCAGGCACTGACCGACGACATCTGAGGGAGCTGCAAGGTACCCGAGCCTCCAGCCGGTCATTGCATATGTCTTACTGGCGGCATTGATCGTGATCACATTGTCGCCGAACCGTGCGGCACTCCAGTGCTCTTTGCCGTAGATAAAATGCTCATATACCTCATCGCTCACCACTGTGACGTTGCAGTCGTTGGCATATTCAACGATTGCGCGGATCGTGTCCTTTGGCTCGACTGCCCCGGTGGGATTTGACGGGGAGTTCAAAACAAAGAGCCGGGCACCCTTCATCAGTTCCTTTGCCCGCTCTACATCGATGTGAAAATTGTTATCGAGCGGGACACCAACCGGGCGCCCACCCGCAAGAGTGGCAAGAGCGGAATACGAGACAAAACCCGGGTCAGCACAGAGCACCCGGTCGCCCTCGCTGACAAGAGCTTGCATCACGATATGGAGCGCTTCACTTGCGCCGGCGGTGACGATCAGTTGATCTGGCGTGCAGGTGAGCCCGTTCTCCTTTTTGAACTTCTCACAGATGGCATCGCGGAGCTCCGGGATGCCGGTATTTCCCGTATAGCCGGTCTTTCCTTCCTGTATTGCCGCAATAGCCGCATCCTTGATATACTGCGGGGTATCAAAGTCCGGCTGACCGAGTCCGAGATTGATCGAACCCGGGACGGCTGCTTCAAAGATCTTCCGGATCCCGGAGATCTCAATTCCTGATACGCGTGGTGAAAATGTTTTTTTCATACTTGTCCCTCAGATTTTCATTCAAGATTTACATGACGGTTCTTTAACGCTGATTCGTCCGTCTTTGTGATCTCCATCAAGCGGGATATCACCGCGTCACCAAAGATCATTGAGGTGGTTTCAAAGAGGGTTCCCAGAGGTGCAAAAGATTTGTGCTCGCCCATCATCTGTCGGATCTCAAACTCGACAGCATCATCATCCACATCATCGCGGTGATGCTCGATGATCACGATACAATCAGCAATTTTCCCAATCCTTGAATCTGCATTTGATGTGATGAGACAGATATGAGCGCCGATCTCCTTTCCCGTCTCGGCAATATCTGCGACCGTCTTTGTCCTACCGGAGCCGGAGAAGATCACCATTACGTCTCCCTTGTTCAGTGCCGGGGTGATCGTTTCCCCGACAACAAATGCCTGAAGACCGAGGTGCATCAGGCGCATCGCAAATGCCTTCGCCACAAGTCCTGACCGTCCTGCTCCCATGACGTAGATGCGCCGGGCGTTTAAGATCTCCGCGATCAACTTCTCGACATCTTCGTCTGATATGGAATCTGCGATCATCCGGATCTTGGACGCCATCAGCCGCATCATTTCCTGAACCCTGTGTTTCTCCATCCTTCTCGCACAAAGATGCTATCCCATAGTAGATGAGAATTTCGCAGGGAGTTTGCAATAAGAGAAGTACCGGTAAAAAAAGTGCGGTAAAATGGATGTCGACAGAAACTTTAGCAAAGACTTGCCCATACGCTGGATACATCCCGATGAAAAGGTACCCTATCGGCAGAGCTTTTCCACATAAGAAAAGGGATCAGGCATGTTTGGGCTGGTACCGCTGTATCTCCCCACACGCGACCAGTTTCCCATCGGCAAGCACAGATACCGCCCCGTGCCCCCCACAGACAAGACAGCGCCTGCCAGAACCGGATAATGTCCGGTCGGTTTCAGCGGCAAGATCAAGCAGCGCCCGTCTTTCCTTTTTTGCAAGATCACTATCCACATTGACAGACGTCACAAGAAACGCTGCGAGCGAACTGTAGCTTGCCCGTTCCGGTGTCAGGCTCGTGAAGTTGATCACGCTGTCGGCGGCGAAGAGCGCGCCATGCTTTTGGGAATACAGGTAGACCTGCCCGAAGGTATGCCCACCAAGCCCTTCCAGAATCTCAAGTTCAACATCACCAATCCGTACCGTCCCCATGCAGGGAAAGATGTTCCGGGATACCCCTCCTTTCCAGGTAAAACATTCAATCTGCTCCGATGGTGTGAATTGCGAGAAAAGGTTTACCATCTTCGTATAAAATGCCTCAAGCACGGAGTGTTCACTACGGGAACCGTAAGCACGGTTGTTCGTCCTTATGATGGCAAGCGTACCCTCGTGCATCAGCGCAGGCACATCAAAGAATCCCCCCGCACCACAATGATCCGCATCGGCGTGGGTGATGATGATCTCTGCAAACCGGCGCTTGTCTCCAAGCCCGAACGATGAGAGCATCGCCATCACGTCCCGGTGATAGATGCCGTATCCGGTATCAATCATCAGGGCATCCTTCCCGGTATCGAGGACAAAAATATTCCCACCACAGGGAAGCTGGAAGCAGTAGAGATCAACAGAATCTGAGATCGCAAATCTCTGGATGTCTGCATAGAACTTGTCCCCGGTTGTTGCCTTCATCGTCCGCCCGGTAGCAAGCACGGAATCAAACACCTGCCGGGGATCGTTGCCACGGTCCATCAGTTCCTGCACGATATGGTTTGTGCCGGCTAAAAACGAGAGAAGAAATTCATCTTCAGATTCCCCGATGAGTTCACGTATCTCCTGCGCGAACCGGACGTAAAAGACGGTGTCATCAAGATGTTTGCCCGTAGTGTCATATTCAAGGATCTCAAGACGGTATTGTGACTTGAGTTGATCGAGCAGCCGTTCAATAGCAGCAGTCTCCTCAAGGTTCAGGCTTACCGTTAGACGCCCCAAATGCCTGCCGGAATCATCAAAATCGATGGACGCGATGTTGGCACCGGCAGCTGTGGTATAATCAAGGAACTCACAGAGAGCGCCTGCACGATGAGGGAGATATACGGAGAATTTCAAAAAGTTCAGGGACTTTAACGAAGTCTGGAGATATCCTAAAAGAGTCAGCTCCCGTGTGATCTCTTCAAACGCTTCCTGCGATGCAGTGACTTCAAAAAATACTGTACAGGGATCAATGCGGCGATCAAATTGTATCCGGTTGATGTTCCCCTCGTACTTTTTGATGATGCCCGCAGTCCTTTGCAGGGTACCGGGATCATCGGGCATGTGTGCAATAAAAGAGTACTTTTTCACGAAACTGCTCCAGCTTGCTTCACTATTGTTGGTGCTGTTTTTCGATATACATTATGGTCACGTAAAAAAACACGGTGAAAAGGGGAGGATCTGTCCGGCGGCTGCGTAAGTGACAGTAAAAGGAAGCGGGATTATGGATGTTCTCTTCGCTTCACATGAAAGAGGGCAATCGCACCAATGCATCCTGTAATAACAACCCCAACCGATAGGGGAACTCGAGTGGGTGTGGGAGTAGGGGTTGATGCCGACATCGTCGTTTCCATCACGGTCGTTGCTGTAACATTCAGGGGACTTGTCAGAACCGGTTGGACAGTTGTCGGAATTGCGACAGTGAAAGTCTGGTTAAGACCACTCTTCATGGAGGGGTTACTGACAATGATCCGGTACTGCCCCGGGGGCATATCGACATGGAACCCGTACTGGAAGTCCCCGTTGGCACCAACGGGTGACATGAACGTATGAGCCACAGTGCCGGTAGTATCGGTCACGTCAATTTTCACGTAGCTGACTCCTTTCTCGGCATTCCCGGTCAACTGGACATAGTCTCCCGGACCCGCCGGGTTCAATGACGAAACGATATAAAATTCCGGTCGTTTCAGCATGATCGATGTCGTTGCACTCACTTCCGGGTGGTTAAGGTCAAATGCGGTGAAGGTATAACGTGCAGTCTGGAGGAGATTGTTTCCCTTCATACGGTTCGTGTCCCAGAAAAAAAACCAGTTGTTGTTCAGTCCTGTTGCGACCGTGTTTCCCGATCCAACTGTGCCGTTTGCATCGTATAACGGGACACCATCCACCGGGAGCCCGGGACCTGTGATCTTGAGCACGGTCATGTTCCCCACCGTGTTCATTCCATCAAAATAGATCGTGTCACCAATATAATTTCCACCGGCACCACGATATGTGATGGTAACTGTTCCATTTACTGCAGCTACCGGACAATACATGCACATCAGGATAAAGAGTGCAAAAACGACCGGGAAAACAAGTTTTCTATGATTAGTCAGCATTTTCTCTCTCGCAATAAGAAGAATGTCATCCGAAGGGAATAAATATTTCCTCTTTAATCTGCAGTGCTGTTTTTTCCGTTGCATGTGCACTACCCGGTGTATTTTTGTCAGTTCTGAATATTTGTCAACCCTAATTTTGGGTTATAACAAAGTTCGATAATGTTCCCGTAGGCATGTATCCATTAATACCCGATTTGCTTCATAACGAAACTATATCTATTTTTACGAAACTATTCTTAACCGGTAGGGGATATAAATGACCGACGTTCTGTTTGCCAAAAAAGCCGGAGAGGAACTCTTAAAAACCCAGATTGCAGGGATCAGCAGCACCTTCTCCTATGACGAGACAGCATACCACCTGCCGGTCTCGTATTCCCTTACGGGCATTGCAGTTTCTGACCGTGCGACGGCAGCGGACGTTTTTGCCCGGATGAACAACAACCCGCTCATCGCTGCGGAATGCCTGCTCGCGGAGAAAACCGCAACTGGCGGGAGAGAACCAGCCCCGTACACAGGCTTTATCGGAGACACGGTGATCAGAAAACTCGGGTACTCCCTCGTGGATGGAAGCATCCTCGGGCTTGCGCTCATTGTTGGCAAGCCGGAAAGTGCGGGAGGTGCCGCAGCAATCTGCCGTGAGCTGCAGGAGAAATATATGCTCACCTTCCTCGCCGGGGGGGTCATCCCATCCCTTTCAGAAGCCGGCGTGAAGCTGGGACTCGAATACCGGCTCGTCCCCTTGGGCTCCACGCCATTATACGGGATCCATTTTGTCGATATCATCGCCCGCGTCGCGATGATGTTCGGGGGAGTCACACCGGGGGATGCGCACCGGCTGCTCGCGTATGCAGCGGAACGGGCAAAAGCGATTGTCATTGTCTTTCCCGGGCTCTCGGATGAAGAGATCGCCTTTGTCGATGGCATGAGAGTCCTTGGCTTTCCCATTCTCTCACTCACAGGATACGAAGGAGGGGAATGGATACCGGCAACTCCTGATACCGTTGTGCGTACCGGCATGGAGAAGAAAGGGATCAGGGTCAATGTGACCGCGATCCCCATCCCCATGGCATGTTCCCCGGCATTCGAAGGGAAAAGTATCCGCAAAGAAGAGATGTACGTGGAGTTTGGCGGCGGCAGGTCCCCGGCATTCGAACTGTTGCGGATGAAGAACGTGGGGGAGATCACTGATGGTCAGGTGACCGTGATCGGACCTGAGATCGGTTCGATGACCGAGGGTACGGCAAACCCGCTCGGCATCATCATCGAGGTTGCCGGAAAGACGATGAAGAAGGACTACGAACCAGTCCTCGAACGCCGTATCCATAACTTTGTCAATTACGGCGAGGGGTCATGGCATGTCGCCCAGCGGGATATCATCTGGATACGGATCTCAAAAGAAGCGGTAGCAAAAGGGGTGAAGATCGAACATATAGGGAAACTCCTCGCCAGCAAGTTCCGGATGGACTTCCCACAGCTCCTCGACGCAGTTGCTGTTACCCTGATCACGGACAAGGATAAAGTGCTCGTGGCAAAAGCAGCGGCAGAGAAGGTCTACGAAGAGCGCGATGCACGGATCAAGGGGATGCGGGATGCAGATGTCAACACATATTACTCCTGCACACTCTGCCAGACATTCGCACCCAACCATGTCTGCGTGATCACGCCGGAACGTCCCGCGCTCTGCGGGGCGATCAGCTGGCTTGACGGGAAGATCGCGTACGAGATCTCCCCTTCGGGTGCCAACCAGCCGGTGGAGAAGGGATCGCTCATTAACGCCCAGAACGGAGAGTTCGAAGGCGTGAACCGGTTCGTGAAGAAGGCGAGCCACGGGGAGATCGAACGCTGCTCGCTCTACTCCGTGATGGAATATCCCATGACCTGCTGCGGGTGCTTTGAGTGCATCGCGCTCATGCTTCCTGAAGTGAACGGGATCATGGTGGTGAACCGGGAGTTCAAAGGAGTAACGCCGTCCGGGATGTCCTTCTCGACACTCGCAGGCACAATCGGCGGCGGGGCGCAGACACCGGGGTTTGCCGGTATTTCCAAAAACTATATCCTGTCCGACCGGTTCTTACAGGGCGAAGGGGGCATCGAACGGCTGGTATGGCTCCCGGCACAGGTAAAAGACGAGCTCAAACCCCGGCTCCTCCCCCTGCTGGCACAAAGAGGGCTTCCGGATCTTTTCGACAAGATCGCGGATGAGACGAACGCGACAACAATTGAAGAACTCACCGTGTTTCTCGAAAAGGTGGGGCATCCGGCACTCACGATGAAACCGTTGGTGTGAGGTGCCGGATGGGATTTGACTTACAATTCGGCTGGACAGGGACTGTCAGCGAAGTGGTTCTTGGGAGGACACGGGCTGAAGGGGGGACCCGATCGGTCTCGTACCGGATCGGTGGCGGCACCACGCTCCCGTTCCTTGATACCGACAGACCCTCCCCGTCCCCGCTCATCGCCTTTGAATGCTGTGACAATCCCCGGATATGGTCAACAATTGTCAGGGACTATTGTGGGGATCTGGTGAATGATCCAGCAGAATGGGCGAAGACGGCTGAGACTGTGTATGGCGCTGACATGGTCCGGCTCAACCTGACAAGCACAAAGGAACGAAACTTTTCCGATGTTGCAGCCCTCAAAAAGACCGTTGAATCTGTTCTTTCGGCAACGACCCTTCCCCTCATCATTGAAGGGAGCAACGAACCGAAGATCGACAGCGAGGTGTTTCTGGCATGCGGTGAAGCCGGGCAGGGTGAACGGTTGCTGCTTGGAACGGCTGAGGCGAGCCGGTACCGGAGCATCGCGGCAGCAGCACTCGCTTACGATCATTCGGTCATCGCTCAGTCTCCCATCGACATCAATCTCGCAAAACAGTTAAACATCCTCCTCCGGGAGATCGGCGTTGCCCGTGACCATATTATAATCGATCCCTACACTGGCGCACTCGGGTATGGTTTTGAATATTCATTCTCCGCTATGGAACGGATACGGTTTTCGGCGTTAAAGGGAGACGCCGATCTCGCGATGCCGATGTGCTGTGCCCCGGCTGATTCACTCACAATTAAAGAGGTGCGGGATGCCCCGGCTGACGCCCGTGATGAGATGGCAGTCCAGTGGGAAGTGTACACGAGCATTGCTGCCGCAGTCGCAGGCGCCGAGATCATCTGCGTCCGCCATCCCCGGAGCGTGGGAGTACTCAAAGAAGCGTTCGCCGGGTTGAAGAGCCATTCCCATTCGCGTACCGCGGAGGTGCGATAGCATGGCATTGAAAGCACTCGACATCTATAAGCTCCTGCCAAAGAAGAACTGCAAAGAGTGTGGCGATCCCACCTGCCTTACCTTCGCGATGAAACTTGCCGGGGGGAAGGCGGATGTCGATCTCTGCCCGTACCTTGACGATGAAGCAAAAGCAGTTTTAGGTGCAACGACGCGCCCACCCATCCGGCGCGTAAAGATTGGAGTCGGGGAACGAGCGTTTGGCGTAGGGGAAGAATTTGTCCTGTACCGGCACGAGAAGACATTCTATCACCCGCCGGGCATCCTCTTTAAGGTATCCGATACCCAGTCAGCAGATGAGATCACACAGGTGACCATCCGCGTGCGGGACGAATCGTTCACCCGTGTCGGCACGAAGCTCCAATTTAACGGCATCGCCATCGAGAATGCCAGCGGTTCAAAAGAATCGTTCGCCCGCGCTGTCGCCACGGTGGAAGAGTCAGCGGATCTGCCGCTTGTCCTGATATCTGAGAATCCCGAAGCGCTTGCACTCGCGCTCGTACAAGTCGGCACGTACCGACCTTTGATCCATGCAGCGACACAGGACAATTATAAAGCCATGTGTGCTCTTGCCAAAAAACACGGGTGCCCGATGGTCATCAAAGCCGACAGCCTCGAAGGGCTGGTGAGTCTTGTCAAGGATTGTGCCGCAGAAGGCATACAGAAACTCGTCATAGACGTATCCCCGCAGACGCTTGGGGATTTCCTTGTCAAATCAACTGCTGCACGGCAGCTCGCAATCACGCGAAAAGTCCCGGAACTCGGGTATCCGGTATTTCTGGATACTACAAAAACCGGTATGCAGGACGCTGCAATTGCCCTTGGCATCGTCAAATATGCCTCGGTGATCGTAACAAATCCTCTCTCGCCCGCACAAACGAAAGCCGCCCTGACGTTGCGCCAGAACATCTACACCGACCCCCAGAAACCGATCCAGATGAACCCGGGGCTCTACCGTATTGGCTCTCCGGGAAAAGATGCACCGGTGCTCATGACAGTCAACTTCTCGCTCACGTTCTTCACGCTCGAAGGCTACCTTGAGTCAACCCGCATACCCTGCTTCATGCTGATTGTCGATACCGAAGGGCTATCAGTCCTCACGTCAGTTGCTGCGGGAAAACTCAATGAGACACTGGTACGGGACTCGCTCAAAAAATTCGGCGTGGAAAATGAAGTAACGCACAGGAACCTCATCATCCCCGGTTACGCGGCGCCGTTATCCGGGAGAATTGAGGAAGCGACCGGCTGGAAAGTGATGGTCGGACCACGCGACGCGGCAGAGATCGGTGAATACCTGTACACGGAATGGAAAAAATAAATGCGCACTGTTACATTCCTTCCCAGTTATCGCAAGATCGAGGTCGCACGCGGGAGCACCATCCTTGACGCCGCACAGCGTGCCGGCATGAATATCAATGTCGTCTGCGGCGGTCAGGGCAAATGTGGCAAGTGCATCGTCTATGTCCAGGTAGGGAAAACGGAGTTTGACCGGCAGAAATACTTGCAGTTCTTCACAGAAGAAGAACTAGCGCGGGGCGCTTGTCTTGCCTGCGAGACGACCATACAAGGTGATCTTCAGGTTGTTATCCCGGAGAGCACCCTGATACAGGAACAGAAGATCCTCATTGAAGGCAAAGAAACGGAGATTGAGTTCCGCCCGGCAGTAAAGAAATATTACGTCACACTTCAGCCACCGACACTGACTGACCCCTCCCCGGATCTCACCCGGCTGTTATGGGGCATCCAGAAGAGCGGGGGACCCGTGGCGGAGAAAATTTATGTTCCGCTTGAAGTGATGCGGGAGATCCCTGCACTCCTCCGGCATAGTGACTGGAAGGTCTCCGGCACTATCGCCCTTGTGCCCGGCGGGTACCGTCTCATCGATCTCCAGGAGAATGACACGTCAAAGCGGATTTACGGCGCGGCAGTTGACCTTGGTTCGACGACAGTCGTTGCCTACTTATGGGATCTTGTTACCGGGAAAGTTGCCGGGGTCGCTTCCAATTATAACAAGCAGATTAGCTGCGGCGAAGACATCCTCGCCCGGGTCAACTTTGCCCGGAAGAACGGGCTCTCAAAACTCCAGTCGCTTGCTACTGATAGTATCAACGCGGCGCTGACGTCTGCCTCAAACACCGCCGGGATCGACCGTGAGGATATCTACGAGGTTGTCGTTGCGGGTAACACGGTGATGACTCATATGCTCTTAGGTATCGATCCCGCGTATATCATCGCTGAGCCGTATGTTCCTGTCGTCCAGCGAGCGCTCTCTGTGGCAGCAGCGCGGATCGGGATCGCTGCGAACCGGAACTGTGGGCTCTTTGTCTTCCCGGCGGTGAGTGACTTTATCGGCGGAGACATCATTGCAGATATCCTCGCGTGTGGCATGGGAGAACGGCAGGAGATTTCACTCTTGATCGATATCGGTACCAACTTTGAGGTCGTGCTCGGAAACAACGAGTGGATGTTCTCCTGTGCTGGTGCTGCGGGACCGGCGCTCGAAGGGGGCGAGGTGCTCTTTGGCATGCGGGCAAATCCCGGGGCGATCGAGAAGGTCACGATAGACCCGTTCACGCTCAACCCTACGTGGGGGACGATCAACAACATAAAACCCCGGGGCATTACCGGCTCAGGATTGATCGATACCCTGGCTGAACTAATCTCAGCCTGTGTTATTGACCGAACAGGACGGATCAATACAGGAATCGACAACCCGAGGGTACGCAAAGGGGCGCATTTCCCGGAGTTTGTGGTCGCATGGGCACGTGAGACGGATATAGGCAAGGATA
Source organism: Methanoregula sp. (assembly GCA_026394655.1). Classification (GTDB taxonomy): domain Archaea; phylum Halobacteriota; class Methanomicrobia; order Methanomicrobiales; family Methanospirillaceae; genus Methanoregula. The sequence goes on from JAPKXU010000056.1 coordinate 25,637, forward strand.
TCGTGATCACCGAGAACGATATCAAGAACCTGATCATGAGCAAGGCGTCGATCCACGCTGCCTGCGTGACTCTTATGAAAGAAGCTGGTGTGACCCGGCATGACATCACCACCATTTACTTTGCTGGGGCGTTCGGGAATTACTTAAACAAGAAGAATGCGACGATCATCGGCATGATCCCGGAGACGGATATCGACCGGATCAAAAATATCGGCAACGGTGCCGTGACAGGAGCGAATATTGCGTTGATCAACCGGAGAGAGCGAAAAGTCCTCGATGCAATCGCGGGAAAGATCGCATACATCGAACTCAATGCCGAACCCTCGTTCATGGATGATTACACTTCGAGCACGTTCCTCCCGCATACGGATCTCTCCCTGTTCCCGATGGTACAGGCGCTTCTCGAATCCTGCCGGTTAAGAAAAGGAAGCGGATAATGGCAAAGATGATTTCAGCCCCTCATTCGCATGCCACGGGTGTAGGCGCTCTCCCGCACACTGACCCGGCGCAGGCAAATGCTGATGTACTTTCGATCTTTCCCGAATTCCCGTATATCCCGACATTACCGGACCGGGGGTTGCTTGAGAGTATCGTCTTTAACGATTCCGAACAGCTCCCGGGGCGGATCATCCGCGAGGACCGGCTCTTCTTTGACAGCACAACTGACCAGTCAGCTGCGATGGAACAGGTGTACATGGATTACGTCGAAGGCAATTATGCCAGGTACGCCCTTCATGCAGAGTATGCATCAGCATTTTTTGACATGATGACCCGACACGTCGGAGCACCGGTGCTGAAGTGCCAGGTGACAGGTCCGGTCACGTTTGGAATGCAGGTTGTGGATGCGGAGAAACGCCCGATCTATTACGACGCTCAGCTGGCGGATGTGCTCTCCAAGATGATCGCGTTGAAAGCCCGCTGGTGTGAAGTTGCCATGCGGGAAAAGACCGGCGTTTCTGATACGCTCGTTGTCTTAAACGAACCGTACCTTGCATCGCTGGGGTCATCTGTAGTACCGGTGGATCATGAGACGGTGCGGGCGGGCTGGAACGATATCACCTCGCTTGTCGAAGGAGGGCTTGGCATCCACTGCTGTTCCAACACGGACTGGGAATTTCTGATCAGTCTCGACCCTGCGATTCTCTCCATCGATGCTTATACGACAGCAAAGGAGTTTTTGTTATACGCGGATTCGGTGGCTCATTACATGGAGCGCGGGGGTGTTGTCGCGTGGGGGATCGTACCTGCGGAGTACAAGGTGTTTACGACAGAGACTGTCGATTCCCTCTACGAGCGGTACCTCGCGATCAGGAAACAACTTTCTTCACGGGTGACGGAGCAGCTCTTTGATGCACAGTCACTTGTCACCCCGAGTTGCGGGATACGGTTTGCGGACCGGAACGGTTCCCTCGCGATCATGCGGGCAGCAGCGGAGATCTCCCGCCGGATCCGGGCGAAGAGTTCCTGAATTTTTTAGCATGATGAGGCATTTTGATGACACGACACCCATTCACGATTGCAGTTTCAGGAAAAGGCGGGACGGGAAAGACCACAATAAGTTCACTCTTGGTACGGGCATTCATCGAAGCCGGTGAGGTGCCCGTCCTCGCTGTCGATGCCGATCCGAATGCCAACTTCCACGAGGCGCTGGGGGTGCAGGTTCATGAAACACTCGGGGGTATGCGGGAGGAAGCCTTCACCCGGCACATCCCGCCGGGCATGAACCGGCATGATTACGTCAGGTTCCGGTTCCGGCAGGCACTTGTCGAGGCAGAGGGATTTGATCTCGTCGCGATGGGGCGCCCGGAAGGGACCGGGTGTTACTGTTTCGCAAACGACCTCCTGTCAGAGTGCATGACCCAGCTGGAGCGGGATTACCGGTTTGTCGTGATCGATACCGAAGCCGGGATGGAGCATATCAGCCGGGGGACGATCGGGAAACCGGATATGCTTCTTGTCGTCTCCGATCCCGGCGCACGGGGACTCCGTACGGTCACCCGGATCCGGGAGATTGCGACAGAACTCGGGCTCGCACCGGATCGGGTTTTTGTTGTCTTCAACCGGTACAAGACCGGCACCGCACCGGTGGGTGCCGGCAGTGAAACACCGTTTGCCATTATCCCTGATGACGCTGCAGTCGAGCACGCCGATCTTGCGGCAACACCCGTATCGCAAATACCGGGAGGCAGTCCGGCGCGGGTTGCGGTGCGGGAGCTGGCGGATAAAATCCGTGTGCTGGCACGGGACCGCGATGAAACGGTTTAAAAAAAATGGCTCCTCGTCACTTGCGTGGGCAAATCTGAATCCTTTTATACAATCTTTTTGGGGCAGCCATCTCCAAATACCTGAATTATGAGGATTCCCACCCCCTGATGGGGGTCGGCGCGACGCCTCGTCGGGTCGCGCCTGGGCAAGGCGGTTTATGTGATTGCATGGGGGCGGAGTTACACATTCATTTTACCCAAACATTTTGACGAAGAGTCAAAAAAACCTGTGAGATCATCATCCCACAGGCAAGAAGGCGCAAAAATACGGATCTGAAAACGGCTCGAAGCCGTTTTCATAAGAAGATTATAGAAATACTGCCGCAGAGATCACGGTC
>JAPKXU010000299.1 GCA_026394655.1 Methanoregula sp.
GAAGTATGTCGCCCGCTTATTCCGGAAAAAGACTTTCAATTATTACATACGTTGCCGCAACCTGAACAATATTTGGAAAAAGGCAAAAGACACCAGATAATTCAGAAATGGATCGAATTCGATGTTGCCTTAAGAAATGAGCTGGTCAGGATGCGTGCCACAAAAAAGCACATCGATCCTGCGACGTATCTGCGCCATGGAGGTTACAGCGGTCCTTCCCTCGTCCCTGCAGGTATGGCAGCGGACATAACTACTTCAATTCTTGATGCAGAGAAAACTCTGGACGAGACGCGCTGGAAAGCTCTGGATGAGTTGGCTACAGGCCATTATTTTGACCTGAATGTATTGATAACCAATGCGTATAAGTTATTGATACTTCAGCTCTGGGAGAACATACGCAGTTCAGATACAACAATCCTGCTCGAACAAGCATTACAATACTAACGGGGAATACATGACAGCACCAAGAAACGGACGCATCACAAAAATCAGCGGCAACATGGTAACTGTATTGTTCGATTCTCCGGTCATGCAGAATGAGGTTGCCTATATCCTGCATGGAGCAGAGCACCTTAAGTCTGAAATCATCCGTGTGCGTGGAAACCTTGCGGAGATGCAGGTCTACGAAGCAACCGACGGGTTAAAAATCGGTGAAGAGGTTGAGTTTACCGGAGAGCTTCTTTCAGTTGAGCTGGGACCGGGAATGCTGGGCCAGATATTCGACGGCCTGCAAAACCCGCTGCCTGAGCTTGCCAGACAATGCGGCTTTTTTTTAAAACGTGGTATTTATATCGAGGCGCTTTCTGATTCCCAGACCTGGGATTTTACCCCTTTAGTGAAACCCGGGGATAAAGTACGTGCCGGAGACAAAATCGGATATGTAGAGGAAAAGATATTCAGGCACTACTGCATGGTTCCCTTCTCCTTGGGGGGAATTTTTGAAGTTGTATCGATTGAAAATGCCGGCAGGTTCACCAAGCACGAGGCGGTTGCCCGGATAATGGGCCCGGACGGAAAGATCTATCCCGTATATTTAAATCAAAAATGGCCAGTAAAAATCCCCATCAAGGCATATGCCGAGAAAGTCAAACCCGCAGAACCGCTGGTTACCAAGATGCGCCTTATTGATTCGCTCTTTCCCGTAGCAAGGGGAGGGACATATTGTATTCCTGGTCCTTTTGGAGCCGGGAAAACCGTATTACAGCAATTGACCAGCCGGTATGCCGATGTTGATGTTGTCGTGATCGCTGCCTGCGGAGAGCGTGCCGGGGAAGTTGTCGAAACAATAAAGACATTCCCAACGTTAATTGACCCCAGAACCAACCGCCCCTTAAGCGACCGGACCGTCATCATCTGTAATACCAGCTCCATGCCCGTCGCAGCGAGAGAATCCAGCGTCTACACGGCAGTAACCATTGCTGAATATTACCGTCAGATGGGTCTTCACGTGCTATTACTTGCAGATTCTACTTCCCGTTGGGCCCAAGCTATGCGAGAGATGTCCGGCAGGCTCGAAGAGATTCCCGGAGAAGAGGCGTTCCCAGCATATCTGGAGTCGCACATCGCTTCCTTCTACGAAAGAGCTGGTGTAGTGCGGTTATATGACGGTTCAACCGGTTCGGTCACCATCGGAGGAGCAGTCAGCCCTGCAGGAGGAAACTTTGAAGAGCCGGTAACCCAGGCTACATTGAAGGTAGTAGGCGCATTTCACGGGCTTTCCCGCAGCCGTTCCGATGCCCGCAGGTACCCAGCCATAGACCCGTTAATCAGCTGGAGCAAGTATAAAAGTTTTATTGACGAGAAACAGAAAGAGCGGGGGCATATGATTCTGCGCAAGGGCAATGATGTGGCGCAGATGATGAAAGTTGTTGGAGAAGAAGGGACTTCGCTTTCCGATTACGTGGACTACTTGAAAGCAGAATTTTTCGATTTTGTCTATCTGCAGCAGAATGCCTTTGACGCGGTTGACGAAGCTACCCCCAAAGAACGGCAGATTTACATTTTTGATTTCATTTATCGCATAATAGAGTCGGAATTCACCTTTATAGATAAGGATACGGCTTTACATTTTTTCCAGCAGCTGAGACAACTATTTAAGGGCTGGAACTCCGCCCCGTGGCTGAGCGAAGAGTTTGAAAAAACCGAACAAGAGATCAGGGCGCTCTTACTCGGGCGGGTAAAGAAGGATTAGCATGCAGAAATTTTATACGAACATAAACCAGATCGTCGGGGACGTCATCACAGTCGAGGCAGAAAACATAGGCAATACAGAGCTCGCTTCTATAATCACCAAACGTGGAACTTCCCTTGCCCAGGTGATCCGCCTTGACGGGAAAAAAGTATTTTTACAGGTTTTTGCCGGAAGCCGCGGTATTTCAACGAGCGACAAGGTTAGATTTTTAGGACACCCGATGCGTATTGCCGCTGGCAATATGCTCTTGGGCCGTATCTTTAACGGGAGCGGCAAACCCATGGATAATGGGCCGGAACTTACCGATAATCTCATCAATATCAGCGGGCCACCGGTCAACCCGGTAAAAAGGATCATACCGAACAAGATGATCCGGACCGGCATACCCATGATCGATGTATTCAATTCTCTGGTTGAATCCCAGAAACTCCCAATTTTTTCCATTGCAGGTGAACCCTATAACGAGGTTTTAGCCAGAATCGCAACCCAAGCCGAAGTCGATATCATTATTTTAGGTGGTATGGGCTTGAAATATGACGATTATCTCTTCTTCAGAGATACCCTGGAAGAACACGGCGCACTTTCCCACTCGATCGTGTTTATGCATACCGCCGCGGATCCGATCGTGGAATGTCTGCTTGTCCCGGATATCAGTCTGGCGGTGGCAGAGAATTTTGCGCTCACGGGAAAACGGGTGCTGGTGCTATTGACCGATATGAGTAATTTCTGTGATGCATTAAAGGTGATTTCCATTACCATGGAACAGATACCTTCCAATCGGGGATACCCGGGCGACCTCTATAGCCAGCTGGCCGCACGCTACGAGAAGGCGGTTGACTTTGACACCGCAGGCTCAATTACTATTCTCGCAGTAACCACGATGCCGGGAGATGACGTAACGCATCCGATTCCGGACAATACCGGCTATATTACCGAGGGGCAATTTTATCTCAAGAACGGCGTGATCGAACCATTCGGTTCCCTCAGTCGTCTGAAGCAACAGGTTAACGCCAAAACCCGTGATGACCATAGGACGATGATGGATACCTTGATCCAGCTCTTTGCCGAATACCGCGAAACACTGGAAAAGCAGGCAATGGGATTTCAGATGAGTGCATGGGATATGAAACTTCTCAAATACGGAAAACTCTTTGAAGAAAAAATGATGTCGTTAAAGGTAAATATCCCGCTGGAGAAAGCACTTGACCTGGGGTGGGAGATTCTGCACGATTGTTTCTCTCCTGAAGAGACGGGGATAAAGAAATCCATGGTTGACAAATATTGGCCAAAAAAGCATGAAAATTAAACTTTCTCAGGGTGAACTGAAACGACAAAGAGATGCCTTACGGCAGTACGAGAGGTATCTGCCCACGCTCCAGCTTAAAAAGCAGCAGATACAACTTGAGATTTTACACCAGCACGGCGCTCTTAAGGAGAGAAAGAATTCCTTATCCACAAAGGTGAAATCAGCGGAAATCTGGTTGGGGCTTTTAATTGAGGCTCCCGAAATCAGGCAATGGCTTCGTATAAAAAAAATTATCACCGGAAAGAAAAACATTGCCGGGGTTGATATACCGGTTTTCGAACGCGTAGTTTTTAAACCAGCGGAGTATGACTTATTCCTGATGCCCTTCTGGTTGGATGCGGGAATAGAAGCATTAAGGGATATGGCGTCTTTG
>JAPKXU010000289.1 GCA_026394655.1 Methanoregula sp.
AAGGGTTGTCTTGCCAGACCCGTTGGGACCCATGAGCACATGGGTTTCTCCCTCCCCGATGTGGAGGTTGATGTCGTGCAGCACCTCTTTGTCGCCGACATTCACATGAAGGTCTTCGATATGCAGCATAGAGATAATCACAGAGTGTATGTCCAGCGAGGCATTAAACGCTTTTCACTATGCGCGGGTGGGATGGCGCTTATCGCAATGGGTTTTTCATATGCACCTTCATTGGTATGCTTAAAAGAAACCCCCGAAAAAACCGGAAGTTCTGTCGGTGTTCAAGAATTCCGGAGGATGTTAATTTTGGGAAGAAAATATGAATGTGATATTTTTATATCGAAAGAAAATGATTATGGTGTGGTGAATAAGTATGCCGAAGAAAGAAATCCCTATCATGGTCAATACCCTAACGATGGCTAAAGGGAAAAAAAATACAGTGAGTCAACTTTGGTCGAATCCAGGAACATCGAATGTTCCATCTACCCTTATTACACATAAGATGAAAATTCTCCAAAATGTCATTTCCAATTAACTTTTTTGAGTGATATTCATGCGATCTCCAAAAGTAATCCATGAGATGCGAGAATCACTAAAAAAGTTGGTTGTCGATACTGGGCGTGAAGTCGAAAAAGAATGGATAGATCATGGAATTTGGCGTTTACAGATCAAACATGGTCAAAAAATTATTTTCATAGTTCATCCGGAAAAAAGCAGGTTTGTTAATGTAATTTTCCCGGTTACTTTTGATAAAAAAGAGATAAAACAAAAATTTACAGAAGTATTCAACAAAGAGGAAACTGGACCACAGGCAATGTATCTATTCCGAAGTACGATAAATAATCCGCAAAGTGGATTCTATATAGATAGGGTAGGGAACGAGTTCACCGGGTTTCAAATATCAAAGAATTTATTCCCCTTTGAAAAAGAGTTCTCAATTAAGGATGTCGATATAGCGATTCAAACTGTTGTAAGCGTTGGTGTTGCCGGTACAGATTATTTATCTACCTTACTCGGGAATGTTGAATTAAAACAGAAGGCGATGGAAGGATTACCGAAAACTGACCCCGAAAACATGTTCCAGTAATCCATATCCCATTTTGTGATTTTAGTAGTGTTTTTCGAAATAATTGTAGGACCGGTAGTTCAGAAGATCCAGTGAACCCTCCTTATATTGTGGGAATATTATCCCCCATTTCTCATTTGCCACCGGGTTGAACACTTCCCCAATCGCAAGCCCACCTGACTCACACAGTCTTCCTTCATCCAGAAGATCCAAACACCGACATCCCAACTTTAACAATCCCCGCTCCATTCGTCATCACCAGATACCCCACGCAGCCTAAAAGCGTGCAATCTTCGGGTAAAGCAAACCCGATGATATAATAATGGTATTTCTCTTTGAGAGCGGCGATAAGTTCCGGTGAGAGCGGTTTTTCAGTGTCCGGAACCTGCTCCATCTTTTTGATCTCGTCCCATGCAAACGGTGTCCTCTTCCAGAACCAGAGCCCCTCCTTGAGCCCAAAACCGAATGCATGCCATTCCGTTGCGGTAAGAGATAGAAATGTGGGGGTGCTGGGATCTTCGAGCACGGTCACACCCCCGCAATGCGGAACCGGAACGTCTCGCTCGTAAACCCGCCGTTCTGGGGCCAGAAGTCTCTCATCCGCCCTATCTGCGCCCACTTCCGGCGCCCGGTCCGGATACGTACCGTATGGATACCCGGTGCCCAGGGATAGACCGCCCTTCCGTCGATGTCATGCATCAGTTCGTAGGGTGGGATATCGAACCAGTCCATCCAGAACCGGACACCGTGAGGCATATCCGTGCCCCGGCGCAAATCGGGCAACCGCATCGGTGCGAGTTCATCGTAGATCACATCGATGATCAGGTTCTCGTCCGCTGTATTCGGGTTCAGGTCGAGCTGGTAGAAGATGGGATTGCGACGTACTTCTTCTTCAGTGAGAGGGGTGTCAACGGTCAGTGGAATAAGCCCGTCAAACGTGCCCCGGTAGATGCCGGTCACCCGTGCGACCGGCTGCGATACGTTTTCAGTTTCCATGATAGTTCTCCTTTGTTCGTTCATGTTCATCCCGGAGTACTGCAAACTCCTCGCATACCACGTCGTATTTGCCGATTTTCTGATAGATGACAAAGAGCGCCGGGTATAGCGGGAGCACTGCTCCGAGAACGACTGCTAATAATTCAACGTCCATAAAAGGCTCCATCGTGACGGAGCAACGAAAAGAGTGAAGACCCGGAGGTCTTCACCCCCCAGGTTCCGTCAAGGTAGGATCAGGCGAGTGCCGCGACGCCGTCCGCCCACGTCTCGACCTTTGCGAGAATCGCGTCGTCCGAGTAGGACGTGACATCGATGTGGTCGCGGGAGACGGTCACCATGTAGACCTCGCCGTTCGCGTCATGGCACCGGAGCGTAGCGGTGTACGTATCCAGATCCGGGTCATGAATCCACGTACCGACGTGTGCAGTGGCCAGCTGGGCGTTTGCCATGATAACCGCACACCCAGCGTTAAACCCGGTCTTCGTGCTGTACTTCTCGGTCGTGGAACCGACATTCTTTGCATCGTTATCTTCCCACACCAAGCGGGCTCCAAAGGAGCGCTTGGTGATTGTGACCGGGTCCATCGCCATACCGCCGACAGTATATGCGGTGCAGGCGAACGGATTATTCGTAACGACTGCGTTCACAATCGTTTCAAACGAGTCTGCGTCCGCGATCGGGGTTGCAAGAACCCGGGTTGCGGACTTGGTTATTGATTGCTGTACAAAATCAGCCATATTGTATTTCCTCGCCCGTAAAATGGGCTGAATAGAGCGTGCAGTAACCGGGCATATAACCTTTGGGTGCTGCATTGGATTCCAGCGTTGAGCGTGCCCGGTTTAGGGATTGGGGGCTATCCGGGATTTTTCCAGTTGCAGGTTTTACATCACCCTCCCGCATCCGGCGCCACATCTTCCACCGGCACAAACAGCGGCGTTCTTTGCGGTGATGACCGGTGAGCACCGGCACTATCGTTTTTCAGGGGTTAGGGAGCGAAGTCTCCCATCTATCTGATGAATTAGTACCAAATTACCCGCTCAATTTGACGAAGAGGAGTTTTCAGGATGCTGCTGGTTAAAGAATTGTTCTGTCACGAAGTCTGGTGAAGAATCAGAAAAATTTCGCACCACAGAATATTACTGTTGGACATGCCTTGCCTCATCAACCTTATAAAGAGGTTTTTCCAGGGGAATCAAATCCGTGACGATGATAAGACTTCCGTTTAACTGTCCATTTTCATCATAAACAGGTCGCGCTACTGCAAGTGCGTTAATTTTTTGACCATCTTTTCGTATCAGATTGATAGGATAAGATTCAGAATTACCCCGCACTCTCAAATCCCACTGAGCCAGTGCGATATTCGTACATTCAGGTGCAATCAGCATAACAGAAGATTTACCGATGAGCTCGTCACGGGAATACCCGACCATCTCACAATAACGATTATTCACAAAAGTGATAATACAATTTTTATCGACGGCGAGTAATCCCTCGTTCATTGTTTCAACAAGATGGCGGTACTTTTCCTCGCTGTGTTTTAGCGCCTCCTCTATTCGTTTGCGTTCAGTAATGTCCTGACATGTACCTTCAAAAAATACAATATTTCCCTGAACATCCCGGACAACGTGAACGTTTAACATACCCCAGATACTATTACCATTTTTATTACGGCACTTCACTTCGTAGTTCTTAAGAACCCCCTCTTTTTTCAGCAAGCTGGTCAATCTGATAAAATCATCAGGGTCGAAATAAACCTGAACCCCGATATCTTTGACGGCGCCGATTAATTCGTCAGGTAAGTCATATCCGAGCATGCGGGCAGCAGCAGGGTTAGCACTGATAAAGCGCCCCTCAGGGGTTAACCAGAATATACCCTCGACAGAGTTCATAAAGATATTGCGGTACTTCTCCTCGCTCTCCCGCAGGTTTCTCTCAGCTAGTTTATGCTCGGTGATATCAACACCCTGCGCAATAGTTGAGATGATCTTCCCATCCTTACCGAGAACATTTGCCGAATTCCAGAGTACCGTTTGAACACTGCCATCATTGGAAATGATCGGGATCTCTACCGTTTCCCAGTGTTCGCCGTTAAGCGTTCTTTTGATCAAGGCGAGTGACGTATCCCTGCTTTCGGCGGGGAACAGGATATCAAGGGACTGCCCAAGAACTTCCCTCTCTGTTCTCCCCGTCAGGTGCTCAAAGGCATGGTTGAACCGGGTGATCCTGAACCCGGGATCCCAGACAATGATCGGGGCATTGGCATAGTTGAGCAGGTTATTGAGATATTCCGTAGTCTCCCGCAGATTTTTCTCCACCTGCTTCTTTTCTGTAATGTCCGTGAGAATACAGGCATTGCCACGGGATCCGTCATTAAGAACAACGGGTATGCTTTTTACTTGAAAACAGGTGATTTGGTCACCATAGTACAGCAGGAGTTCTCCTGATCTGGTTTCTGTCATCTGCCGTGTGGAGAGAGGAGCGCCATCGGAGGAGAAGAACCTGCAGCTGCTGCCCTCCCCAATGGGTTTTCCTATCATCAGTTCCCGGGGGCAGGCAAAGAGTGCGGCAGTTCGGATATCAATCTGTGTCACTCTTCCGTCATTATCGGTGATGATGACGTGATCTTCGGTCTGTCCAAGAATGTTTTCGAGAGGGATCCGTTTTGTTAAAGTGTAGAGCTTCGCCCGCCCGATGCTGCGGTATTCGATCTCACCGCGTGCGACCATCGTAGCGAGATACTTGGAAAGGGAGACCCGGTTTATCTCAAGTTGTTTGGAGATATCCTTGAGCAGGAGCCCCTCCAAGTGGTCTGCGAGAAGTTTTTGTATCGCGTATGTTTCGCTGGAGATACCCGATCACCTCTTCCATCACCTTTAATCCCGAACAGTTTCTTAAGGAGATTCCCTCATGAGATATTTGGATACTCTTAACTGTCTGTTCAATTAGATAAAGAAACCCTGATGTTTTTTTATATGACAAGTTATTTATCAATGGTTATCCCTATGGATAATCACTGGATTATTCAACAGGTAAGAGAGCAGTGCATGTTCACTACTCATTGACAGTAAGACAATACCTAATCCGATACCAACAAATACCCATTACCCGGTTTTTTCCCCCACCCTGTTCCACCGGACATACAAGAAGGAACAGTACACTTGCATTGCACCGCCAGTTGGTGAAGGGGAAATGTGTATGATGATCGTGCGGGAACCGGCAGAACACAGGATCGGACTGCCTGATTGTAATGAAGCAGGTACGACACAGCTCATCCTCCTCGCTATTGAGGATATCACACCCCAGGGAGATCCGGCACAGGGTCGTATACGGGATGTGCGGAGCAAGAAGAGCGCCTGATGACAGCGAAAAAAACGAAGGCGCTAAAAAAGAAGGTTGCAGGAACCACGCACCCCAAACATTCCCTGAGGGATGAGGCAGAGGAGCGGCTCGCACGCTCCCGGAAGATTTCCCCAACCTTAAAAGATCAGACCCCGGAAGAACTCATCCACGAACTCCGGGTGCACCAGATAGAACTTGAGACACAGGCTGAAGAGCTCAGAAAGGCGCATCTTGCGTTGGAGGAGTCACGGGACAAGTACCTTGACCTCTATGAGTTTGCCCCGATCGGCTATCTCACGCTGACTGACAAGGCACTGATAGCAGATGTGAACCTTAACGGTGCGACACTTCTCGGGGTTGAGCGGAGCAGCCTCATGAGGGCACGGTTCAGGAAATTCATCGCTCCCGGCGATCTTGACAAATGGGACCAGTATTTCGTGAGTGTGCAAGCGCAAGGGGAGAAACAGACCTGCACACTTACGCTCCTACGGGAGGACGGCTCTGTATTTCCCACCCGGCTGGAAAGCATCAGGCTTACCAGCAGCAGCGACGGAACGACAACGGTCCGGGTGGCAATCAGTGACATGACGGAGATAGTGCGGGCGGAGGAAGAGATCAAATTCAAGAACGTCATTTTGTCGACCCAGCAAGAGACCTCGCTTGATGGCATCCTCGCAGTCGATGCAAACGGAAATATCCTCTCTTTCAACCGGCACTTCATCGAACTCTGGGACATTCCAGAGGATATCATCGCATCCGGGTCA
>JAPKXU010000122.1 GCA_026394655.1 Methanoregula sp.
ATATATTATGTGAATATAAGGAATTATAAGTGCTCATGTGATAGCTATCGACACGGGAGGGTCTTACATTCCAGAAATCCCGTTAACAGTATTCATCCCATTACTGTACAGGACACGACGGAATGGTACTACCTTGATCTCATGATCACTGTTTATCGGCATTGAACCGGTAGGAACCCTTCGGCACGTTAAGTTCAAAGCGTGCCCCTTTTCCAAAAGTCCCATTCTCGATAATTTTGATATTGGTAATTGACAGGATCTCGCGGGAGATGAACAACCCCATTCCGGTATGTTTCCCGAAGCCGCGCTCGAAAATGTGGCTCTTTTCATTGGCAGAAACCCCAGCACCATCATCTTCATAGACAAGAACGAGATTTGGGGAATCCACATGCGAAGAGACGCGGATCTCTTTTAGCTGATCCCCTCCGTATCGCAGGGCATTGTCGATGAGGTTGTACGTGACTTTCTCGAAAAGGGGATCTGCAAGTATCTCAAGATCCGGACGGTCAAAGGCAACATGGATATTCCGCATAGGCAGATGGGCAATTGCCTTTAAAACACAATCATTAACGTTTTGCCAGACCGGTGCTTTTACCCCAACTTCTTCATATTCCCGCGTAAGGTTGATCTGGTCTTCTATCACAGACGTAATTTTCTGCTCTTTTGTGATGAACTGAAGAAGACGGTCGGGATCGTGCAGGAACTCGGGGGACAATTCGAGATATCCTTTGAGTGCGAGGAGCTGGTTGAGAATATCATGCCGGGTCACACGCGTGAGGAGATTGAGTTGACGGTTTGCATGGTTGAGCCGCACTTCTTCCTGTTTGTGGTCAGTGATGTCCCGGATAGTTTCGATGGCACCCGATAGTTTTCCATCTTTATCATAGAGAGGAGATGCCGTAAACCAGAGGTACGCTCCCTTGCCCCTATTGAGGTGCGGGATGAAGATCTCTGAGAACAGGGATCTGCCTTCCTTTTTCATGACCGGATATTTTGCAACAATTGCCGGATCCTCATTAAGGATGAGATCGATTGTGATCGGACGTCGTTCATGGTAGAACGGGAGGGCATATTCATAATTTCCTTTTCCGACAATCTGTTTTGCCCGGACTTCTGTTAATTCCTCCATCGCATGGTTCCATGCAAGGACCGTCCCGTTTTTGTCAACGACAAGAGTTGCATCAGGCAGGTGATCAATGATACTTCGCATCAGCTGGTCGGAGTTCCTGAACGCTTCTTCAACCAGTTTCTGCTCGGTAATGTCCCTGCCCACGGACTGGTACTCAACGAGCGCCCCTGCTTGATCAAAGACGGCACGGTCAGACCAGCGCTGCCAGTGGACTGTACCATCTGGCATGATGGTACGATGATTAACAGTTGTTACCGGGTTCGCCGGGGTAAGTGCGGCAAAATGCTTCTTTAAGATCATCCGGTCTTCTTTGGGAATATTCGGGAATAATATATGACCGATGACCTCATCACGGGTCTTATTGAAATATCTCAGATATGCCTCGTTCACGAATACATGTGTCCCATCAGGCAGGAACCGTGCGATGAACTCGGTCTGGTCTTCAACTACGTTTTTATACCGGGTTTCGCTCGCCCGTAATGCTTCTTCCGTCCGTTTCTGTGCGGTAATGTCACGAGTGATCGCAATAATATACCGTATGTTGTCAATTATTATTGTATCAGCAGCGATCGATGCATTAAACTCTTCACCGGATTTGCGTCTCTCGATTAGTTCGTATTGCAGCATTCTGCCTTGTGTTATTATTTGCCGGATCCATGCATCCCGGTCTTCTTCTTTTAAAAATATCCCCAAATCGGATGCACGCTTCCCAATCAACTCATCCCGCGAGTAGCCGAAGACAATTGATGCCGCATCGTTGCATTCGGCAAATTGCCCGGTGTCATATTCGCTCAGGGTGATCGCATCCGGCGCAGCAAGGAACACTTTCATGTACTTCTCCCGTGTAACCCGGAGCGTTTCTTCGGCTAATAGGCGTGCCGTGATATCATCGATGATGCAGACGATCCGGAAATACTTGCCCTGACGGTCTTTTATCCCCGTCGCATTGATGCTGACACTGATGAAGGTGCCGTCTTTTTTGATCATCCGGTAAATCTTGTTGTAATATACCCCGGTTTTAAGGATCTCTGCATATCCGTCATGCACCTGCTTAATATCATCCGGGTGGATGACCCGCGAGATTGATTGCCCGATGATCTCTGCCTTCTCGTAGCCCAAAAAGTCCCGTACCCGCCGGTTACAATCAACGATGATCCCTTCAAGATTCACCGATGCGACAAGGTTCATCGCCGTGTCAAAGATATTCCGGAACTTCTCTTCTTTCCGGCTTAACAGTTCAAGTGCAGCGAGACGTTCAGTGATATCATCGATAATGCAAACCGTCCGGAAGTACCTGCCAGATTTGTCTTTAATCCCCGTAGAGTTAATACTGACATCGATGATATGCCCGTCTTTTTTCATCATCTTGTAGTGCCGGTTGTATACAGTACCGGCGGTCATGATCCCCGTAAGGCAATCCTGCGCTCTTGTAAAATCTTCCTGATAAAGGATTTTTGCCAGTGATTGACCAGTGATCTCCGTTTTCTCGTACCCCAAGACATCCTGTACCCGCTGATTACAGTCAACGATGATCCCTTCCCGGTTCACTGAAATGATAAGGTTAGGGGCGGTATCAAAGATCATCCGGAACTTTTCTTCTCTCCGGTGTAACGCGACATCCGAACGGCTCAGTTTTTCATTTGCCAGATTAAGATCTGCGTTCTTTTTTAGAAGATCCTCTTCCATCCGTTTGCGTTCAGTAATGTCCCGCAGGATCAGTAAATCTGCCGGCTGTCCCTCATAATCCACAATGCCCGCATTGAGCTCAGCAAAGACCTTCGAACCATCCTTTCTTATGAGCATCGTGTCGTATGTACCGGGAAATTGTTCTCCTGATATTCTCTTGGCATAGTATTCTTTTAATTTCGGTAATTCTTCCTGAGCGACAAAATCGTGGAATAGTCTACCCATCAACTCCATTACAGAATAGCCAACAAAATCGGCACTATGCTGATTGCAGTACTGGATGCGGCTGTCCTGTAATACAACAATACCATCAGTTGCCCGATCGATAAGATTCCGGTATTTCTCTTCACTTTTTAAGAGGGCTTTTTCAGTCTTCCGGCGGTTAACGGCGGCATTGACCTTCACTAACAGTTCCGAAAACTGGGCTTTGAACTGACCACCCTTCTGGACATAAAAATCTGCACCGTTCTCAAACGCTTCGACTGCGATATCTTCTCTACCCTTACCGGTGAACATAATAAACGGAAGTTTCGGGTACTCTTTTCGGAAGATCTTTAAAAATGCGATACCATCCATATCCGGCATCTGGTAATCGGAAATAACCGCTTCGTAGGAGTTTTTTCGTATCTTCTCAATCGCTTCTGGCGCAGACGTTGCCGTATCGACTCGGAACTGTCCCATCCTTTCAATGAACTGTTTCGCGATATCGAGTAATGCCGTTTCATCATCAACGTATAGTATAGAAATCATGACTGGTGCCAGCGGGATTTACGAAGAAGCCTAATTTTACAACCTCATTGTTGATTTTATGGGGATCAACCGGATATTATTACTATCACAATTGCCAATGTGACCAATTCATTGGTGTTAAACAATGAATGAAAATTTATTGGTTCCGAACTATAATTAAGTTGTCCTATCGACAATTCTCGCGATATTATCTCGTAAATCTTCCTTATTCTTAAATTGGGAAGTCGGATTTATGATGACAATTGTAATTCATTTCTGATCACACATTTCCAACCACGCAGATATTTGTATTTTCTGGCTGTGTTGGTAATAACAATCGATATTTAATTCAAGCATTTGGCAGTATATCCCCCGTTTTTTGAATTTGGATAGAACCCCTTTTTATCTGCGATCCGGCATAGTTAATCATGGCATTCCTCCTCGCGTTTGTCATCACCCTTGCTCTCATCACGTTTGTAAGCCTCCGGTACAAAGTATCGCCGTTCTTTGCGCTCATTGGCGGTGCAATCCTCTTTGGACTTCTTTCGGGCATGACACTTGATACAACACTATTGGGGATTGTCTCGGGCGTCGGAAAGGTGTTTTCAGCGTTTGGCATTATTATTCTCTGTGGTGCTGTTATCGCAAAACTCCTGCAGGAGCAGCACCAGACCGAAGAGATTGTTTCAGATATCCAACAACACATCAGAAACCCACCCGTGATTGCCGGGCTGTCAGGATACCTTCTTGCTGTGCCGATCACCTGCTGCGTGACGGCATACATCATGCTGAACCCAATCCTCGATCATCTGGAGAGGGACCGGACAAAACGAAACGTGCTTCTCTATCTTGCTGCTGTCGGGAGTATTGTTTCCTATGCGCTCATCTATCCTACTCCGGTTGTCATACCACTTTTTGATGCATTTGGCGGAGACACGACTCCGCTCATCTTCGATGCACTTGCCATTCCGCTTTCACTTGTCGTCCTTGGTGGAGTCCTGCTCTTCTTTTGGTTGTTTCAACACCGTAAGGATCGGGATGCTGGTGTCAATACTCCTACAGAGCCCGAACTGGACTATAGAGTGGTCCCACCACCCGGGTTACCGGGAATTCACTGGCGGGCATGGGCACCATTCATTGCGATCATACTTACCATTCCGGTCTCGTTTTTTGTCCTGCACTTATCGAACGTCAGTATGATTAATCTCATCATGCTTGTCGGTGCAGTTACTGCACTCTCCCTTGCATCCCCCCAGGTTCGGGGATTGGGGTTATCCCAGTGTGCAAAACACGCTGGCATGATCATCTTTGATATCTGTGGGGCGGGCGCACTGGGCTTTGTTATTGTTAAAAGTGGATTTACCGAACAGGTGCTGGGACAGTTGACCCTTTTTATTCCTATAGTTCTTGTGCCATTTGTTTTTGCAGCGCTCGTTGAGACTGCGCAGGGATCACGGGTTGTGACCGCTGTTATCACGGCAGAGGTGCTTTCTGGAACTGCTATCGTGCATGCTATTCACCCGGTAGTAATCATCCTCCTTGTCAGCGCCGGATCGTGTATTGTATCCTATGTCACTGACCCGTTCTTCTGGCTCGTCCAACGTACGACCGGTGATGATATCGGGACGGTTGTTCGGAACTACACGTTGCCCATCGCTCTTTCCGGGTGCGGTATCTTATGTGTAGCATTGGCTCTTGAGTACCTGGTCTTCCGGTAAGAAGTCCTGTAGAGGGTAGGTATAGATTGCCAATTTGAATGTGTCGGTTGGGAATTATCGTTCAATTATAGATCATGTACAGATCCGGCTTCCGGCTTCTGGTTCACCACCAGTAACCAAAAATCTCGTCACCGGAAATCCCGTTGCACATCAAAATGACAAATAGTATTGTTTTAACCGGAAGACCTTTCGCCATGTGTACCGGTTGTGCGGGTAGGGGCGTAATCGTCTGTACGAGTATGGGATGATCCAATACAACCCGTGATGTTTGAACCGGTTCGACACGTTCCGGTTTAACCGGTGTCATGACAACAACAGATTTTTCCGAAGGACCATTTGTGATAACAATTGCAAAGAGTGAAAACCCGGGACTCTCTGCACGATACCACGCATGACCGCTCTCAACTTTGAGGAGATTGGTATTCAGGGATGTCCATGATCCGTCATGAAACCGGCTCAATGTGATATCCGCGAGTGTGCTGTGCTGTTCTTCTATTAGCGATAATGGAACACCAAATTCTATTGTTGCTGCTGAAATACCGGTGAAATGCGCCGGTGTTATCTCGATCTGCTGGTATACCGGTGCATCAATTTGTGGAACATTGTCCGGTATTGAAGAGACCATTATTGCGGTCACTACAACATCGGAAACATCCTGTCCGGTGACCGTGACTCGACTGATTGCTGAGTCCCCGCCTACGTTAACTGTCTGCGTCACGGTTTCAGGTACAGGAATATGAAGGAGAGACGTTTCCGGTAGAAGGCTGTTACTTCCACCATCCGATGTATCGGCAAATGACTGCGGTGATGGTACTGGTGTCGGAACTTCCGTTGTTGGTATTATCGTAGGAACTTCTGTCGTCGGTACTGGTGTTGGAATTTCGGTTGTTGGTACTGGTGTTGGAACTTCGGTTGTTGGTACTGGAGTTGGAACTTCGGTTGTTGCAACTGGTGTTGGAACTTCGGTTGTTGGTACCGTTGTCGGAACTTCGGTTGTCGGTACTATGGTCGGTATTTCAGTTGTCGGCACTGATGTAGGAACTTCGGTTGTTGCAACTGGTGTTGGAACTTCAGTCGTGGGTACTGGTGTTGGAACTTCAGTCGTGGGTACTGGTGTCGGAACTTCCGTTGTTGGTATTATCGTAGGAACTTCTGTCGTCGGTACTGGA
>JAPKXU010000125.1 GCA_026394655.1 Methanoregula sp.
ACTGAACTTCTGGATCCGATTGTTGTTGTAATCAGCAACGTAGACATTGTCCGATGAATCTACTACGAGACCCCAAGGAAAGTAGAGCTGCCCATCTCCGGTTCCCTGTGTTCCCCACTTCGTTAAAAATGTCCCAGTTGAACTGAACTTCTGGATCCGATTGTTGTCGTGGTCAGCAACGTAGACATTGCCCGACGAATCTACTGCCACACCATAGGGATGGTATTGAACGCCCCCGGAGTCCTGTGTTCTCCACCATGCTAAATATGTCCCATCAGGACTGAACTTCTGGATTCGATAGTTGCCAAAGTCCGCGACATAGACATTGTCCGATGAATCTACTGCGACACTCCAGGGCTCTGAGAACTGCCCATAGCTGCTCCCCAGAGTACCCCATTTGGTAACAAATGTATACGTTTCACTGCCGGACGTAGATACAATTTTGTTAGAAGGGGTGCTCGGAGCAGGATTATTCGTTCCTTCCTGAATAGGGTCACGAGGATCTCTCAACTCACCACGGGTGCGCGGATCCGGGGTACCGGGAGGAACAGATGCCACTTCCGCAAGTGTCTCGTTCATGGGAAGTGTCTGAATCGTGACATTCTGGTCCTGCGCGGTCAGCAGGTCTGGACCTTCATGAACTACAACATCTGGCGTTGGGGTTACCAATCCTCTTGGCGCTCCATCAGACAGCGCAGAAACCCCTGCTATCAAACTGACAATACAGAGAAAAGCCAACATTACCAATACAATCTGGTTGAGTGAACCGGGTTTTTGCATAAGATCCCACACCTTTATATATTTATAGAGTGGTGTGTGTATTTTTAAATGATATATTTTCCGATTTGTGACCGTCCAAATATGTCATAAAACTCTCTGCATATTTTTTCATCATTTTTTAACCGGTTTTGTGAAATAAAGCGAAAAGAAATGCAGATCGGTATGGTTTACGAGAATTATATTATTTGATGTAATGTTGCTGAAGCGTGAAGAGTTGCCGGAGAGCGGTTATTGCTGACCATTCGCTCTCTTTTTTTCCGGTTCTTACGGGGGTTGGAAAAATCCCAGCCGTTCGAGATCCTACCACTGGTCCAATGCAACAAGACAGCGCCTTGTTGCCCGCTTCATCATTTCTCTCGGTGTTTGTCGTGCGCCACGATGATCAGAGGGGTGTGTGCCATGGTGATGCAGCCGCCAGTCATGTCAATGATCCCTTGCTCCAACAACCCACGAGGCATCCCCCTCATACGGTCATGAGAGCCCGGAACACCGGTCAGCAACTGTGGATGAAACACAGGATAAGCGCTCTATCGTGATTGCTATACGCTGCATGCAGTCTATCGATTTTTGCGCATTCCAGGGACTGGAAAATCTCCTCCAAGGATGAACCCGTGAATGGAAATTAAAATGGTTATCCTCCTTGACAATGAGAGAACTGGTTTATTTGGCGCAATTTCCCAAAATCGGAGAAGAATTTTAAAAAACAGGGAATTTTTAGCCACTTTTTGCCGTTTTGTGTGGAGTCGAATGGTGTATTGTGCGCTTATGGATCGATAGGTCAGAATACCAGATTTCGGCGGGATTGTCATGAATTATTTTGATACCGCACACCCTCACAATCTTGGTATCTGTTATAACCCGGAATTATTCAAAACTCCCCTGTCGATTTCTCAGCACACCCATGAACAAACATTCGGCTGCATCAATCGTTTCGACGCCAGACTGATCCCCTATAGGAAGCCCGAGCCCCCGGATAATTGCCGCAGGGGTACACTCATCCGCCTCGCCCATGACAAGTTCCGCGGCAGAAGCGATGTTGTCCGCTACTGCCCTTTTTGTCACTTCCAGTTTCCTGCCGAAGAGATCGCTCCTTCCCCGGTCATCGATGACCGAGGGTATGCCGGCACAGCCAATCG
>JAPKXU010000274.1 GCA_026394655.1 Methanoregula sp.
TAACCAACTCCGGTGCAGACTATGCCTACTTTGTCGGGAAGTACCAAAACGGTGAATGGAGCATCGTCCCGTCCAGCTCATCGTATACTGCCGTGAAGAGTCAGATTAATGGCGCCGGCACGTATGCTCTCATGGCACTCAAATCTGAAAGTTCCATTCCCACTGCCGGAAGCACCGTTGCTGTAACAGGTACAACTCAGTCAACCGTGACTAGGTCTGGCACTCCAAAGATTGCATCGGTTGCGTACACCGGTCCGGCAGCAACGGCAAAACCCACCCCGCTCTCGTTAATTCCATTAATTGGGGCAGGTCTCCTTTGCATCCTCATCTATAAACGATCAAAACAATAACTATTTTTAATGGATTCTGGCCGATCATCAGATACGGTACTTGATACATTCACGCGCATTCTTTATCGGGATAGTGTTCCCAACGACCTGAAGATTGTCTGGTGCTGGCTTTTCCTGACGATTATCGGCATCTACCTGCCACCTGTGAACCAAACGTTCCTGCGTATCTTGTTTGGGCTGCCCATGGTACTCTTCATTCCTGGCTATACCCTGATTGCCGCTCTCTTTCCTGGGTCAAAGGACATCGATGGCATCGAGCGCATTGCCCTCTCGTTCGGGCTATCCATCGCTGTTGTCCCCCTCATCGGACTTGCGCTGAACTACACCCCGTGGGGCATCCGGCTTGACCCGATTGTCGTATGCCTGACCAGCTTTACGCTTTGCATGAGTTTCGCTGCCCTGTACCGGCGCATGCAGCTCCCGCCCGAAGAACGGTTTACCGTCCCGTTCCGGGCACTGCAACAATCGATTACAGCAGAATTTTTGCCGAAAACCGAAACTTCCCGGCTCGACCGGGTGCTCTCCATCATCTTACTTATCGCAATCATAGCCGCAGTGGCAACAACCGTCTATGTAATCGTCGTCCCAAAAGAGGGGGAAAAGTTCACAGAATTTTTTATCCTTGGTGCAAAACAAAAAGCTACTGACTATCCCACGAACCTTGTCACCGGGCAGAACAGTTCCCTTTATATCGGCATCGGCAACCACGAGTACCGCAACATCACCTATAATGTCGAGACATATTTCATGCAGATGACCTTTAACGAGACGGACAATACTTCAACCCTGAATGCCATGACTCCAGTCAGCTGGTTCACTGTACCGGTAGCACATAACCAGACAGTCATCACACCCTATCCCTTCACTCCGGAGACTACCGGGTATAACCGTCTTGAATTCCTCTTGTTCAATGAAACTGTTCCGGGTGCACAGGTACAGGGAATGGACAGGATAAACCAGAGTTACCGCGACCTCCATCTCTGGGTCACGATCAAATCACGGTAAGAGCGTAAACACCGTAGTGACGGTTCCGGTGTCCGGCTGTGCGCTGCAGCGCTCTACCTGCACAACCGATCCTGTGCCCTCAGCAAGAAGGCACGCAAATAAGCTGCACACAGGACAGGAGATTGCCGTGCAGCACCGGGGCGATTCGCGGGCGATATCCTTACACCCCCGGATGAGACGGTAGCCTTCCATCGTCACGGTGATGATCTCGTTATCCTCATTTACAAAATCCCGTTCTGCAACCTCGAGCACATCCACGCCGATCTCCCGGATCAGGTCTTTTATCGCTGCCATCTCCTGCGGGATAACCAGTTGCTCCCGCTCTCGGATCTCACGGAGCAGTGGATCACCGGAAGGGACAAAGAGCACCCCGGCATTATCCGAGCTCGACACAAAGGTCTCGCTTGGCAGGGATGCGCCATCGTAGACCGCAACTGGCAAAAACTGCATCGTCTGTGTGCGGCCATTCTTCCCTTTCGGGATAATGGTTGCATTCCCCTGGATGCCCAACTCAACGCAGATCCGGCAGAGATTGATACATCCCTGAACCGGAAGCAGGCTCACGTACTGGAGATCGAGAGGCTCGCTCCTTGAGAGCGTTGCAAGAAAGATTCCCGTTAGGAGGCAAATGAGGGCTGAGATCACAACAGCAGCAGTTGTGATATCCCGCCGGTCAGTTAATACGGCGATGGCGACTAGAACAGCAGCTGTCGCGACGAGGATGAATGCAGCACGGTAATAGGGATTCAAGCGAGGAACTTTCATTGATGGACTCCGTACTGTTTTCTGAACTGGTGGTCACGGATCGCCTGCACGGCAAGGATTGCTCCCGCGCCAGCGGCGAGGATAAGTAACGGCAACACCACATGGTTTGATACCTGGACGAGTGCCGCGACAATTGCTGCAACACCGCAGAAGAGAACGAACGATGTGATCCCCCCGGAAAATTCCAGTATCCCCATTGCATTGCACACGATCCCTGCAACCATCCACACCACAAACACCCCCGCCCAGAGGTTTGTGGCACCGCAGGCACCGATGAGCGGTTCTCCGGCGCAGACAAGATAGAACACCCGGTCATGCCAGTTGCGGACCGCAGAGAAGATACCCCCAAACAGGCAGAGGAAGTTGAGGTTGAGATACCATACCGGCGACCCGCTCCATGCGGTGACCCCGATCACCCCCGCTGCGAGAACTCCCAGAAACACGTAGTCCCGCTGTTCCTGCCTCATGCGAATGCCTCCACGGTAT
>JAPKXU010000304.1 GCA_026394655.1 Methanoregula sp.
GATATTCAATGGGCGCTTTCCCTGATGTTGTATCAGGTCTTTTAACAACACTTTTATTCTCGGGACAACAGGGTCATCGACATAGAGAAGAAGATACATTCCAGTACCAGTAAGTGATGATAGATCTTTTACAATGAATTCCAATTTTTTCAACAAAACTGTGTCTGGAACTTTCTTTGCATCCATTGCAAGACATGAATCAAACAGGACAGATTCTTTTCTACTAAAGACCGGTATTCCAGAATAGAGTATAAACCCCTTATGAGTTTCTGAATCCACGGGTACATCCTTACTCTGCGATGGTGATGGAACGTTTTTTGGTACGATTAAGTTGCTGGATTTACTGACATATAATGAATCTCTTGGTGCCTCTAGTTTCATCGTTCCATCCGGTTGAGCAATAACATCCATTCGAGCATTAATCCCGCTACCTCCTCCGCCAACCCATTCAAGAATTCCCCCGCCAGAGGAAGGCCCTCCGCGACCGGATGCCATACCTCTCCTGATGCTGCGCTTTTCGCACCAATACTGGGGGGTGATAAAGGACTCTGACCATCCATCCGGCAGTGCATTTGCGACAATAACCTGTTCTTCGACAGCTCGCCCGGGCTCTGATCGTACAGCGACAAATGCCGTCTCAGCAGATATTACATTATATTTCAGCGATTCCTGGACGACCAGACTTCTCATCAGGCTCATGTGGTCCTGCATACGGTTCTCAACATACACCTTTTTCTGGGGTTTGTACATTAGTGAGTCCATATCATATCCAAGACCGGAGAGGTGCCGGGACAATTCTTTTTCTGGATAATCCGCATGCATCAGGTATTCCAGTTCTGCGATAAGACGAGCGCCAAACAGCACGCTGACTGCCGGGCATGGCAAAACCGATACAGGAAACGTGCAATTATCAGATCCACAGAGTTCAAATTGCAGGGGTTCCTGACTGGAAGGGGCTCGCACCACGACCCAGGTACTCTTACCGGAGGGAAGGTCCCCCAGGTCAACAAGGCACCTGCCATCTGGACTTTTTTTCACTTTTCGCCCGTCCACAAACAGGTTTTCACGGTTTACTGCCAGAGAGAGTCCGACAGCAACCGGTGCATCCCAGAGCGCGAGGATTTCATCGAGAGCTGAGGTAATATCCTCTTCTTTTGGGGAACTCGACAAAAATTTTGCAATCCCGCCACCCCGCTCGGCAATCTGTTGGGCAAGGTTTGAGTTCGGTGCTGCGTCAATGCAAAGAATACTGCATCGCCGGGTGTCTTTGTGTTTTGCCTCGTCATCAACAATACGGAGAATCCTTGCAGAATCGGTTACTTCACCATCTGTGATGATGATCACATTACGGGAAAGTACACCCTTTCTCCGGGGCTGGGATACAGCCTGTTCAAGTGCAACGCCAAGGTCAGTACCCCCGCTTCGTTTATCCTGAAGAAACTGTATTGCCTGTGCCTTATTGACCTGATTTGCCGGTTGCGGGTGTTTTGAAAGCCAGTAGGTTTTCGATTCAAAGAGACAGAGATTGAACGTGTCTTTATCAGTCAGTCCGGTGATGAACCGTTCCACCGCCCAGTTGGCTGCCTCCCATTTAGCCCCTTCCATGGATCCGGAATGATCAACAAGGATAATGACATCACGGGGATAATGGACCGGGCTTTTTTCCGGGGGAGAAACAAGCGCAAGGAAATGCGCTTCGTCATTTCCATCTGAAAATATCTGGCAGACGGGAATCGTATCCCGGAGTACAGGTTCCCAGACAAGAACACAGTCCCGGTCAGGAATTACTTCACCCTTAGTCAGGGTGATCAGTCCATCTTTTGTCGCAGTGATTGCATGGGTCGGACTTGTAATCTTCCCATTCCCTCCCACAGAGACAGAAAGACTAAACCGGTGACCGGGATCCTGAAGGACTGCCAGAGGTTGACCGTTCGCGTGCCGGGAATACTGCTCATCGCTCCGCACGTACCGGGGAGTAGTTGTCAGGGAAATTCTGAATGAAAAACCGGTCTTTTCCGGATTACCTACCTGAATATAATGTGTTGTTATGGTCACCTCTTCATCGGGTGCGATACCGGCAATTCTTAAAGTAAACACATCCGGAGATTCACGGGTCACAAGAGCTGCTGCTTTATTCTCTTTTTTTGCATTGCGGTAAATGGTCTCTGCATCATCCCTCGCTTTGAGCGTGGCATTGATTGTTACTTCCCCAAATTTCACATCAACACGGGTAATGGCTGCATCGCCGGGGAGAGGAAACCGGTAGAGTGCCTCAATGACCCGGGGGTTGGACTCTTTTGCATATCGAAAAATATGAGTCATGGCAAATGTGGCCAGCGGTCCGGATATCGAACCTTCCAGTTTTGTTTTGACCAGCGGGACAAACAATTTTTCGCCATCACGCACTTCAAGGATTTCAAGAACTGCAACACCGTCGGGACGGGAATTATCATACCATTTTGAATTGAAAATCATCGTACAACCTCGTTGTTTTGTCTGCAATAATTATGTTCCTTATCTGTTTTATTATCGAAACACTGCCGGAACCGAT
>JAPKXU010000305.1 GCA_026394655.1 Methanoregula sp.
CCTGCTTTCGACCCGGTTTAATTAGCTTGGAGCATCATTAAAAAAAGTTTTGCTTCCCTTTTTTTAATCGATCCCTACCATCACTTCAGATGCCTTCATTATCGCGTAGACCTTTGATCCTTCCCGCAGATTCAATTTTTCCGCAGAGTGGGTTGTGATGGATGAGACAATCTCATTGTCCCCGGCAATGGAGATAATAACTTCTGTGCTCACCGGGCCTTTCTTGATCATCTTAACAGTTCCTGGGATCTGGTTGCGTGCACTGATCTTCATGGTTTTCACCACGTCTAATTATTATTTTATATATTTAGATATTTCCTCAAAGGGATGAGATGATGAAAGGGATATCCTATATTTTTTGGGAATTGCAGAGTTGCCCCGTGTATCTGTCATGTGAATGCCGTACCGTTGAATGATATGCATCACGACGTTCTTTGTCTTCGCCCACCCTTTTCGCAGAATCGCTGGTCCGCTCTCACGTTGGTAACTTTATCCCAAAAGAGGGTATGTCCGAAGGTCGACCCTCCCAGCGGTTGACACCCCGGTTGAGCAGGCACACCCGGTCACCCATCTCGTGGGCATCGGCAACACGGTGCGTTACCACGAGACATGGTATTTGAAGATTGGAAACGCACGTGCGGACAGCCTCTTGCACGGATTGCCTGCTTTCTGTATCGAGTGCAGTGAAGGGTTCATCAAGCATCAGGAGATCAGGTTCGATGGCGAGAGCCCGTGCAATGGCAACCCGCTGCTTCTGTCCCCCGGACAATTTTCCTGCCTTCACGTCTGCAAGGTTCCGGATGTCCACAAGCCCCATCAAGTGATCGACCTGTTCTGCGATTTGGTCTTTATGCATGTGGTGTGCCTTCATGCCATAGGCAACATTCTCCGACACGGAAATATGGGGAAACACCGCAGAGTTCTGGAGGACATAACCGATACAACGGGACTCAACCGGTACACAGATGCCTGCAGCGGATTGATAGAGAACTCTGCCATTCAGCCGTATTGATCCCGCATCAGGCATCAATAAGCCGGAAAGTATGTTGAGTACTGTTGACTTTCCTGCTCCGTTCTCTCCCATCAGTACCAGAATCTCACCCGTATTTGCCTGAATATTCAGATCGAGCGAGAAGTCCCGGAGCTGTTTATGGAGTGCTGCTTCAAGCATGCCGCACCTCCAGTGAGGCAAGGAACCTGACGGCAATCATAATGGTAAACGAGATGATCACGAGAAGGATGGATACCGTGAGACCAACATTGAAGTTGCCTTGCAGTCCGACATAGACTGCAAGCGGCATGGTCTGGGTTACTCCCGGAAGGTTACCGGCGAACATGATGGTTGCCCCGAACTCACCGAGCGCCCGCCCGAACGTCATAACCGCACCTGATACCAGTCCGCTGGCGGTGAGAGGAAGGGTGATGGTGAGAAAGACCCTGAATGGTGACGCTCCGAGTGTCTGCGCAGTCTGCTCGTACGAAGGGTCAAGCTGTTCAAAGAGGGATTTTGCCTGCCGCAGGTAGAAAGGCGATGCAACGAAGATCTGTGCCATGATGACGGCAACGGTTGTGAACGCCAGCGTAATCCCGAACATGTTCAGGTATTTCCCGACAAGGCCGACCCTCCCGTACAGGACTAAGAGAGCCATGCCGGCAACTGCCGGAGGGAGTACCAACGGGAGA
>JAPKXU010000187.1 GCA_026394655.1 Methanoregula sp.
GCAGCGCTCAAGCGATCGCTCCGCCGGAGAATTGATGGCGACCGGGGTGAAGATCCGAGCGAGTGACTACAAACCTCTTGATGTCCCGGAGCCTCACGTTCCCTGCCGGGTTTTGCACCGGATCTACCCGGCGCCGGAGAAATGCCTACACCATCGATCAGGATCTCTATAAGCAGTGGAGTGCAGGTGGCGGGGTCTGGATTGAAGATGATCCAGATCTAAATACGGACAATACTTCTATCCTTCCACAATACTTCCACATGTGTGGAAGTATTTAAAAACGCAAAAATGAACCCGGATCGTAAAATAACGGGTATATACACACACTTAGATCTAAGTAGTACTCAATACTTCCACAAATGTGATCTCACGAGAGAGGCTGGTAATGCTGCTGTGTCAACATCTGCATGCCTTCGTGTTCCCGGATTTGTGGAAGTCCAATTTTCGAAAAACGAGCCCCAGCCCCGGATTGAAGAACCACAATCACAACAGGCTGGAAATACACTTCTATGTACTTATAAGTGTATGGAAGGGCAAAAAACGAAAACCGTGAATTAGCCGCAGAACCGCAAACCGGCACCAGAAACCCCAGAAACAATACTTCCACAAAAAAGGGGGGTTGTGGAAGGACACCATAACCAGATCCATGCGACCGATTTCAAACCTCTTGATGTCCCGGAGCCCCGGACAACCTGCCACTCCTGCGGGAAGAAGGGATCATAGTACGTAGAGAAGATGACCGATGAGCGAAAACACCCCTTCCTTCACAACGCCATCCCGTGCAGAGTGAAAAGCGTTTAATGCAGCCATCGCCATACATTCAGTGATTATTTCTATGCTGCATATCGAAGACCTTCATGTGAATGTCGGCGACAAAGAGGTGCTGCACGACATCAACCTCCACATCGGGGAGGGAGAAACCCATGTGCTCATGGGTCCTAACGGGTCGGGAAAGACAACCCTCCTCATGACGCTGATGGGATTCTCCAACTACCATATCACAAAGGGAAAAATTACCTTTAAAGGCGAAGACGTGACAACCATGCATGCCGACGAACGGTCGAAGCGTGGCATTGGCATGCTCTTCCAGCGCCCACCCACGATCTCCGGTTTAAAACTGGGCAAACTCCTCACTGCCATCTCGCGGAATAAGGATGACGACATCCCCGCACTCGCCAAATCAGTTCACCTTGACACTTTTTTGGAGCGGGACATCAACAAGGGATTCTCCGGGGGAGAGATCAAACGCAGCGAGGTGCTGCAACTGATGATCCAGAACCCGGACTTCCTCATGCTTGACGAACCCGAAAGCGGCGTTGACCTTGAGAACATCTCGCTTATCGGTTCGGCAATCGGCTCACTCCTGGAGAAGGAGAAACGGATCGTTAAACGGCAAAAAAGCGGGCTTGTGATCACCCACACGGGGTATATCCTCGATTACCTTGACGCGGACAAAGGGCATGTCATGTGCGACGGGGAGATCAAGTGTCACGGAAACCCCCGTGAGATCTTAAAGGATATCAAACAACGCGGATACAAGGAGTGTCTTGAATGTCGCCACTCATAAACGTCCCCAATCTTTCGGAGGTGGACAAGGAACGGCTCGCCCAGTCGGGGATCGACCTCACAATGGAGAACCGGTGCGGCAGTTATCTCCAGATGGACCAGGACGTCATGCATTCAGAATGCACGCAGGACGGGATCGAAGTCCTCTCCTACAAGCAGGCAATGGAGAAGTACGACTGGTTAAAAGATTACGAATGGAAGGTCGTCTCTCCGGAAAAAGACGAGGTCACGCGGTATGTCGCAGCACAGAAAGACCCGAAAGGCTACGTGATCATCGCAAAAGCGGGCACGAGTAACATCCTCCCGATACAAGCCTGTCTCTATCTCGGGCGCGAGCAGATCCAGCACGTCCACAACATCATCATCGCGGAAGAAGGGGCGGAGCTCCATATCATCTCCGGGTGTACGAGCGGGGCGCACGTTGGCAAGGGCGGGGCGCACTACGGTGTATCGGAGTTCTACATCAAAAAGAATGCAAAGATCAGCTTCACGATGATCCACACCTGGTCCGAGAACATCGAGGTCTTCCCAAGGAGCGCCTCACGGGTTGAGGAGAACGGGGTGTTCTTGTCGAACTATGTCTGCATGCAACCGGTAAAAAAGGTGCAGATGTACCCGGCAGCCACGCTTGCGGGGGAGAATTCGGTAGCCCGCTTCTCGACTATCGTCATCGCCACACCGGATTCGTTTATCGATGTCGGTTCCCGTGCGATCCTTGAGGGAAAAGGTGCCAGCGCAGAACTCGTCACCCGTGCTATCACCAAAGGGGGAACGATTGTTTCACGGGGGCACATTCAGGGCAAGACTGCCGGTACCCGTGGGCATCTCGAATGCAAGGGACTGATCTTAAAGGATGGCATCATCTACGCGATCCCCGAGATCGAGGGATCGGTTGTCGGTACCGAGCTCTCCCATGAAGCAGCGGTCGGCAAGCTGGCTCAGGACGAGATCGAGTACCTGATGTCCCGGGGGCTTGACGAAGATGAGGCAACTGCGACGATCATACGAGGGTTTCTGGATGTCAAGATCACCGGGCTCCCTGAAGCCCTCCAGCGCCAGATCGACTCCACGATCGATGTGGCAGAGAAGTCCGGGTTCTGATCGGAGAGACGATGCCCCCCCTTTCCCGGGTGGATGAGCGCCTGCACATGGTGCTGCGGCAGATCAAGTTACGGGGCGTTTCTGATCCCCGCATCCTTTCCGCGATGCGGGAGGTGCCCCGCCATCTCTTTATCCCTCCGCCCCATGATCAGGCAGCGTATGATGACTGCCCGCTGCCCATAGGAAACGGGCAGACGATCTCCCAACCATATATCGTTGCCCTGATGACGGAACTTGTACAGACACATTCCGGTGACCATGTGCTCGAGATCGGGGCGGGATGCGGGTACCAGGCAGCAGTCCTCTCCATGCTCGTGCACCAGGTCACTACCATCGAGCGGATACCCGCAGTTGCAGACCTCGCCCGGAAGAATCTTGCTGCACTCCACTATGACAATGTCGAGGTAATCGTAGGGGACGGGACGCTGGGGTACCCGCAGCATGCCCCGTTCAATGGCATCATCATCACCGCGTCGGCACCGGCTATACCCGCACCGCTCATCGACCAGTTGGCAGACAACGGAAGGCTTGTCATCCCGGTGGGCAGCCGGGATATACAGGATCTGGTAGCCTTACACAAGCAGGGCGCTGCCATCACGCAGGAACACCACGGAGGCGTCCGGTTCGTCCCCTTGATCGGAGAGCATGGCTGGGGTACCTGAACATGCAGATCCACGACGTGACCCGGCTCCTGTCGGAAAAGGCGGTCGTCTATACGGGTGATCTCGTCCCGAGTTTTTCTCAGGTTGATCAGGGCATGTACCTGATCAGCGATCTCCGAATGAGTTCCCACTCTGGTACGCACATCGATGCCCCGGCGCATTACTTGAAAACCGGGGATACCATCGATACCGTCCCGCTCACAAACCTCATCGGGAAGTGCCGGGTGCTGGATGTCAGCGACGCGGGCAGCCGGATCACGGCAGCATCTCTTGATGGCAGGATCGACTGCACAGAGCGGCTTTTACTCAAAACTGCGTTCTCCGGGAAAGACAAGTTCGAGGAAAACTACCCCAGCCTCACGATGGATGCAGCCCGGCTAATCACGGCACGCAGGATACGGTGCGTGGGTATCGATTCGCCATCCATCGAGGCGTTCCAGTGCGACGGTACGGTGCACCGGGAATTGCTGGGTCATGGCTGTATCATCATCGAACTCCTCGACCTATCCGGTGTAACGGAAGGGGATTATGAGATGGTAGCACTGCCGCTGCGTCTTGCCGGGCTCGATGGTTCGCCCGCCCGTGTCGTGCTCATCAACAGGATGGAAGAATGACTATGGACATCATCATCGATTCGGTCAACAAGTTGCAGGAACATCTCCGGCATTCCGGCTGTGAAGAAGCGGGCGTCCGTCTTGACGTTAACCCGGATGCAAAACCGTGCCAGTACGAGCGGGGTGCCTGCATGGTCGCTGCGTTCGGCGGCAGGAGTGCAGAGTTCGTTACGGATGACCCCATCCGGGCGACAACAAGGATCTCGTTTCTTGCCGGTGCCCCGCTCGACACCCCCAAAACACGGGCAGCTGCATGTGCGATAACGAATGTCGCGCTCGGGTTCTTCTGCCTCTCACGGGTCTCCCATGCATGCCCGGTATCCGCCCACCCGGCATGCCGGAACGAACTCTCTGCCGAACTCGCGGGGCAGAGCATCTGCTGCATCGGTAATATGCCACCGGGTGGGGTGGATTTACTGCATAAAACGGACGACCCGGAACGAGCCGAGGTCATTCTCATCAACGGTGAAGGGCTCATCGCGGAAGGAACCGGCGATATCGTCGCTGCCCGGAACGGGAGAGCCCGGATCCTCTGCCTGGGACCCTCGACTGCCGGTGTGGCACGCCTCCAGCAGCTGGAGCACTGGTGCCCGTATGGGACGTAACCGGGCACCTTTTAAGGCATCAGCCCCAGCACCACCAGCCACCCGTTCCCGCCGGTTGCCGGGGGAAAAACTCTAATTAAACGAAAGAACCAATGATGGTTCATGCTGTTCGGGTCATCGGGAATCAGGAGGCGTTTTGACCAGACGCTTGTCAATACCGCCCTTGATGTCGGTGCGGTGCTGGGTGCGAATTTTGGGGACGTCATCATCGGTATGGATACCCGTACGACAAGCCCACTCCTCGCCCGTCTTGTTGTGTCGGGCATGATTGGCAGTGGGGGGCAGGCATACTGTGCAGGGATTGCTCCCACACCATCCATCGCGTTTGCCACACGGCTTAAAAAAGCGGGTTGTATGATCACCGCATCCCATAACCCGGAGGAATATAACGGTCTGAAACTTTTCAATCCCGACGGTTCGTCATTCACCCTGGCACAACAGGCAGCAATGGAAGGGGCGTTAAAGACCCCCCATTGGGCAGACTGGAAGCACCAGGGCATGCTCCATCCCATCGATGCGATCACCCCCCATAAAGCTGCGATCCTCGCTGCCGTAGAGATCGAGGATTCCCTGCCGGTTGTGGTCGACTGCGGGAACGGTGCCTGCTGCGTTCTTACGCCGGCACTCCTGACAGAAGCCGGGGCAAAACCGGTCTGCCTCACCTGCGATCCCGCCGGGCGGTTTTCCCGGAAATCCGAGCCGTTACCGGAGCATCTCGGGTACGTGGGAGAGATGGTGAAGAAGACGGGCGCCCGGTGTGCGGTTGTTCACGATGGCGATGCCGACCGGATGATGGCATTTGACAACCGGGGGAGGTTTATTGACGGGGATCACCTGCTCCTGCTCTTCGCCTCGCATCTCGGTGCAAAACGCGTGGTGACGACAAGCGATGCCTCGATGATCATCGAGGAAGTGGCAGAAGTCCACCGTACGCCAGTCGGGGACACCTATGTGTCTGAAGAACTCCTCCGGTGGGGAGAGTTCGGGGGCGAGCCGAGCGGAGCATGGATCTTCCCGCAGCACTCGTACTGTCCCGATGGTCCGTTCGCCGCTGCCCTTTTCTGTGAGATTGCATCCGGAACCGATGTAGCTGCTGAGCTGGATGCAATGCCTTCGTATCCCATCCTCCGGGAGTCCATTCCCTGCGAGACGGCACTGGAAACGGTGAAGCGTCTTGGGGCAAAGATCCCGACTGATGGGATCCGGGTGACAGCAGAGGATGGGTGGTATCTCGTCCGGGCAAGCGGGACGGAACACAAGATCCGCATCACCGCTGAGGGTACTTCGCTTCCGGCGGCAAAAGCAATGCTGGAACGGGGACGTATGCTCGTCCGAAAGGGGAAAACTGCTTAAATGTTGTAACACGAGCTGTACGTATGGAATGTGTCGTCTTTGCAGCCGGTGAAGGGAAACGGATGCGTCCCCTCACCGCAAGGCGACCGAAAGTGATGCTCCCGCTCGCGAACCGCCCGATGATGGAGCATCTCGTGCTTGCTGCTCGGGACGCTGGTATCACAGATTTTATTTTGGTTGTGGGGTATGGCGAACGGGAAGTCCGTAAGCACTTTGGTGATGGTTCCCGTTGGGGAATTCATATCACATACGCCCCGCAGCGGCACCAACAGGGTACCGCCGATGCCCTGCGTTCCGCCGCCGATCGGGTTTCCGGGAACTTTCTCGCAATGAATGGGGATATGCTCCTTACGAGTGCGGATATCTCACGGCTCATTGCCATGCCCCCCCACTGCATGAGCACGAGCACAAGCGACCATCCCCGGGATTATGGCGTCGTGCTAGTCGAGGATGGCATGGTCACTTCGCTCGAAGAGAAATCAGAGCGCCCGAATTCAGACCAGATAAATGCCGGGGCATACCTGTTCAGCCCCGATATTTTCGAGCTTGTCGACCAGGTCCAGACTTCGTCACGGGGGGAACTGGAACTCACGGATGCACTCGGTGTTCTTATTGGCGAGAAGCTCCTCGCTGCCATTCCGTTCTCTTCATGGATGGATGTCGGGTATCCTTGGGATCTGCTGGATGCAAATGCGATCCTGATGGCATCGCTCCAGCCAGAGAACCGGGGAACTGTTGAAACAGGGGTGACCATGTCGGGGGCGGTTGCCATCGGTAACGGCACGGTGGTGAAATCCGGGACGTACATCGAAGGTCCGTGCATCATTGGTGACAACTGTCGGATCGGTCCCCATGCGTACATCCGTGGTGCGACAAGTATAGGAGATGATTGCCATATCGGGCACTGCACCGAGCTGAAGAACTCGATCGTCATGGCGGGCACAAAGATTCCGCATTTCAACTACATAGGCGACTCGGTTATCGGCAGCGGGTGCAACTTCGGTGCGGGAACAAAAGTGGCAAACCTCCGGCACGACCACGAGAACGTCCGGGTCTGCGGGAAGGATACACGGCACAAGAAGTTTGGTGCTGTTATTGGAGACGGCGTACAGTTTGGGATCAACTGTTCCATCAATGTCGGGGCAATGATCGGGAGCGACGCGAAGTTTGCACCCTGCTCATCCATCGAAGGGTGCATTGGTGAAAAATCAATTATTCGGTAGGAGGAACAATGCAGGCAGTCATTTTAGCGGCTGGTGAGGGAAACCGGGTGCGTCCACTGACGAAGAACCGCCCGAAAGCGATGATCCCGGTGGCAAACCGCCCGATCATCGGGTACGTGATTGATGCGCTGGTCAAAAACGGGATCCGGGATATTATTGTCGTGGTTGGTTACAAACAGGAGCAGGTGACCCGGTTCTTGAACAGCCTCGATATTCCGGTGACGGTGGTCGTGCAGGACAAGCAGATCGGGACTGCCCATGCACTCAGGCAGGCTGAGTCAAAGATCAAAGGCGACTTTCTCGTCCTGCCAGGAGACAATTATATCGATGCGGAGTCGATCGCCCGGATAAGAGAAGAACGCAATGCGATGCTCACAAAGGAGCACCCGAACCCCTCCAACTTTGGTGTAGTGGGTATACATAACGGCAAAATCGTAAGCATTGTAGAAAAACCGACAGATGACAACCCGGGTCTCACGGTGAGTACCGGCATCTACTCGTTAACGAAGGATTTTTTCACTTTTATAAATGATTATACCCACATGACAGATGCCATTGCTGATATGCTGGAGGCAAAACAGAGCATCCGGGCGGTGATGGCTGACGACTGGCAGGATGCGATCTATCCTTGGGATCTTCTCGTGATGAACAAGCGACTCCTCCGGACTCTTCCTGCTGTGCGAGAGGGCACCACGAGCCGTCACACGACCATCCAGGGCGCCGTCCGTATCGGGAAAGGGACAACGATCGGACCCCATACGGTGATCACCGGACCGGTAGTAATCGGGAACGACTGCACGATCAGCCCGAACTGCTGCATCCTGCCCAACACGAGCATCGGTTCGCGGGTGGAGATAGAACCCTTTACCTGTATCGGCAATGCCATCGTTATGGATGACACGGTAATCGGCTCGCACTCCCGGATTGTGGACACGGTCATAGGAGAGCGCTGTGTCCTTGGCGATCATACCTCGACCTGTATAGCATCAGGCACCATTGAAATCGTCGATGAGAATACCAGATCCACGTTCGGGGCGATTATCGGGGATAACCTGAAGTGCAATTCTTTCACGATGTTCCGGCACTGTATTATCGGAAACAACGTGACAATCGAGGGGAATCACAATATCGACTCCCGTATCATTGGCGACAATTCCCTGGTGGTATGACGTGTGTGGCATTGTCGGGTACGCGGGCAGGAGAGATGCAGCGCCCCTGATTATCGAAGGTCTGAAGAGACTTGAGTACCGGGGCTACGATTCGTTCGGTGTAGCAACGCTTGGGAGCGGCATCGAACTGGTCAAGCACCAGGGGAGGATCTCCGGGTATGCAGGCTCTGCGCACCAACTGCATGGAAAGACCGGTATCGGGCATACCCGCTGGGCAACCCATGGTATTCCCAATGATGCAAATGCCCACCCGCACCTCGACTGCACTAACCGTATAGCCGTCGTGCATAACGGTATCATCGAGAACTTTTCCAGTCTGAAGCGGGATTTGATCTCCCGCGGGCACCGGTTCCGGTCCGATACGGATACTGAAGTAGTGGTCCACCTGCTGGAAGAGGCATATGCAAAGGAGCATGACATTCTTGTTGCAGTCCAGAACACAGTGCCGCTTTTAAAGGGTTCGTTTGCCCTCCTTGTCATAGTCGCAGACGATAACCGGCTGATTGCTGCACGGAACCAGAGCCCCCTTGTAATCGGCATCGGGGATGGGGAGAACTTTGCCGCATCGGATATGACACCAGTAATTGAATACACCGAACGGGCGATCTTTCTGGAAGATGGGGATGTTGCGAGCCTGAAGCCGGACAGCGTCGAGATCTTCCATGATAAAATACCAGTCACCCGCCCGGTGGAATTGATCGACTGGTCACCCGAAGCGGCGAAAAAGGGCGGTTTCTCGCATTTCATGATGAAGGAGATATACGAACAGCCCAAGGCATTTTTTGATACCCTTAATGCGATCGATACCGACGTGCTTCCCCCGGCTGCCCGGCACCCGTCGTCAGTTACCGTACTCGCCTGCGGGTCATCGTACCACGCGGGGCTTATCTTCCGGTACCTCGTTGAGGAGTCCTGCGGGATCCCGGCTCGGCTTGAGTTTGCATCGGAGTTCAAATATTTCCCGCCCCCGGTGGAAGGGCTGGTGATCGGGATCACGCAATCGGGAGAGACTGCCGATACGCTCACCGCGCTCAGACAGGCAAAGGCGCACAACTGCACGACGCTTGCCATCACAAATGTGCTGGGCAGTTCGGTGAGCCGTATTGCCGACGCCACGCTGTTCATGCGTGCAGGACCCGAGATCAGCGTCGCTGCCACAAAGTCCTTTGTTGCCCAGCTTGCCGTCCTGATGCAGATCATGAATGCATGGGCAGGCAGGAGATGGGCGGGGGTGCTCCAGCATGCCCACCAGTCAATTGAAGACGTGCTCCATATTGACCTATCAGCAGCTGTCTCTCTCTGCGTGCCGGCAAAGAGCATCTTTTACGTTGGCAGGGGTCCGTTCTATGCGGTCTCCCTTGAAGGTGCGCTGAAGATGAAGGAGATCTCCTATATCCACGCGGAGGGGTATGCAGCCGGTGAATTAAAACACGGTCCGTTTGCCCTGCTCTCCACAGAGACACCGGTGATCGCCATCTGCATGCCCGGTGAGACATACGGCGTCATGATCTCCAATATTAAGGAGATGAAGGCACGGGGAGCGCCGGTCATCGCACTCGGGTGCGAGGGCGATAGTGAGCTTCCCGATATCGTGGATGTCTTCATCCCTGTGCCCGAAACACACCGGTTCGTCCAGGTACTGACCACCCTTGTCGTGCTCCAGCTCCTTGCGTTTTACACAGCGGTGGCACTCGGGCGGGATGTGGACAAGCCAAGAAATCTTGCAAAGAGCGTGACTGTCGAATGATCGAGTACGGTACGAACACCATCGGGGCAGGATTGCAGGTCTTTGAACCGGTGACGATTGGGTTCCCCTCGCGGGACAAGATCGGCAAGACCGGGTTTATCGGCACTATCATCGGGAAGAACGCGGTGCTCCGTTCGGGCACTATTATCTACTGTGACGTGACCATTGGAGACCAGTTCCAGAGCGGGCACAACGTCCTGATCCGGGAGAGAACCAGTATCGGGGACCGGGTCGCCATCGGTACGGCGACAGTAATCGACGGCATGACCACAATCGGCAGTGACGTGAGTTTGCAGAGCATGGTCTACATCCCGACGAATACCCGGATCGGGAACCATGTCTTTATCGGTCCGAACGCGGTACTGACCAACGACCGGTACCCGCCGACAGGGATTGGCGGGCTGGATGCTCCAATAATCAGAGACGGGGCGGCAATCGGCGCGAATGCGACCATCCTCCCCGGTGTCTGCATTGGGGAAGGGGCGCTTGTGGCAGCAGGGGCGATCGTGACCCGTGATGTCCCCGCGCACATGCTCGCGATCGGTGCACCGGCGATGATCAGGGAGTTGCCAGCTGTGATGTCCCGCCACCCGGTCGCCCGGTAAATGGTGCCCGATGCGTGTGCCATGCCAAATAAAGATGGGCTATCGGCACCGGCACAGGGATCAGATAAACAGGTATGAATCATCCATGACCCGGCGCTGCGCACACAAACTGTGGATTGAAAATCGCGAAAGTCATTTCCATATTAACGATAAAAACGCGTGACCCATGAAGATACTCCTTGTCTCAACCCAGGACTACATCCACCACCCCATCCCCTCGCGGCACCACTACCTCTTTGAGGAACTGGCAACACGTCACGAAGTACATGTCGCCCATTTTCACGTCAGCCGAGGACCGGCACGGGAGACCCGGCTCATCGTAGATGAAGCGACCCAATTTCCCTTTACGAATCCACTCCTTCATTACACGGCGAATACCCCGTACCATTTTCACTGTTTCAAGAAGATCATCCGGGATAACCAGATTGACGTTGTCGTCGCTGCCCATGTCCTTGCCGGCACTGCGGTTATTCATGCTGCAAAAAAATACGAGGTCCCGGTCATCTTTGACTTAAAAGACTGGTTCCCCGACTCCGCAGCAGCCTATTTCAAAAACACGGTGCTGCAGGGCATCGTGAGGAACAGTGTCTGGGCAATCACCCGCCGGAACCTTTCCCACAGTGACGCCATTACGACAGTATCCCCTTCGCTCGTAGATAAACTCCGGTCATCCGGGTTCTCTGCGGATCTCATCACCAACGGGGTCAATACCGACTTCTTTGTACCCATGGACGGGAAGAGTATGCGAAAGGAGCTCGGGATCGCAGGCGATGACTTTGTCATCGGGTTCTCCGGCGCTGTCGAACGCTGGTACGCGATCGACGAGATGATCCGTGCGTTGCCCGAACTAATCCGGTACCGTCATAACACCAAGCTCCTCATCGTAGGTGGTTCGCTCTTCACCGGGTATGATGCCGAACTCCGCTCCCTTGCCGAAACACTCGGGCTCTCCGGTCACGTCATCTTTACCGGTACAAAACCCTATGCCGAACTCCCGAGGTACATCGCGTGCATGGACGCGTGTACAATCCCCCTTGCTCCCCCCCGGTGGGTGGATATTGCCCTCCCGAACAAATTCTTTGAGTACTCTGCCTGTGGCAAACCGATCGTCATGCGCCCGATTCCGGATGTGGCGCGGATTGGAGGAGAGAACCTCTTTGTCTACCGGACGCGGGAGGATTTTGTGGCACAGATAAAAACCCTCATGGACAATCCCAAAACATATCACCTCAACTTCGAACAACACAGCTGGAAGGAAAAAGCCCGGCAATTCGAAGCACAGTTTGAGAGGCTTGTCTGACGGATTTATCCAAATTTATTAATGCTCTCAACTAAAATTTAGTACCGAAAAAGGTTGATCGCATGGTATCTTTGGATCTCAAAAATAACCGCAATTACATAATTATCGGGCTTGTTGCCATTTTTTTTATCTTTGCCCTCTGGCTTCGCATACTTCCCATGCTGTTGATGGGCAATACCGATAATCTCCTGATGGTTGGCAGCGATGACCCGCTCTACAACCTGCGCCAGGTCGAGCAACTTCTCGCAAACCATCTCACGTATTCCTGGTTCGACCCGATGACCCAGTACCCCAATGGGACTGCAATTTACTGGGGTCCGCTCTTTCCCACCATCATCGCCATCTGCTGCATGATCGCAGGAGCTACAACCCGCCCGGAGATCATCGGTGTCGGGCTCCTTGTGCCACCGGTGATGGGAGCGCTTGTCGTTCCGGTCATGTATTACGTCGGGAAGTACTGTGGCAACTGGAAGACCGGGCTTTTTAGTGCCGGTTTTACCGCTGTTGTCACCGGGCAGTTCTTTTACCGTTCGTTCTATGGGTACATGGACCACCATATCGCCGAGGTGCTCTTCGCCACCATCTTCTGTCTGTTGTATATGTATGTCCTGTTCATCGGCAGTAAGACAAAGATCGATTTAAAAGACATCAGGAGTTACAAAACGCTCCTGCTCTTCTCGGCGCTTGCCGGTATCGCGTACCTGCTCGGGCTCTTCACGATGCCGACGATGATCCTCTTTGCCTTGATCGCAGGGATCTTTACGGTCATCCAGTTTAATATCGACGTCTACCGGGAGCGTTCCAGCGAATACCTGCTCGTCGCAAATACGGTCATCTTTGCCATCGCTATTATCGGCCTTCTCCTCTTCG
Source organism: Methanoregula sp. (assembly GCA_026394655.1). GTDB lineage: Archaea > Halobacteriota > Methanomicrobia > Methanomicrobiales > Methanospirillaceae > Methanoregula. The sequence continues at coordinate 12,816 of JAPKXU010000187.1, forward strand.
GGTTAAAGAGCCCGGGGCTTAACCTCTCTGATTATACCATCGGGCACATCTACGCGTATATCGGCATGATTGGTGGGACGGTCGTGCTTTACCTGCTCGCCCGGTACCTCAAGGGAAAGAAGTGGTACTTCTACCCGGCGACCATTATCGGCTGTGCCGTACTGTTCGCAGCAGTCCTCTTTGTTGCAATCCCGCAGCTCTTCGACCTGTTCTTCTCCGCACTCTTTGCATTCTTCGGGCAGATGGCGGTGACAAATACCGTTCAGGAAGCCCGTGGCTGGTCGCTTGATAATGCCTGGTTCACCTTCAATTACGGGCTCATCCTCATGATTGGCGGGGCGCTCGTCATCCTCTACAATAACATAAAAGAAGAGCGCCCGCAGGAGATTTTTGCACTGGTATGGTCAGCGGTCATGTTATACTCCACTTGGCAGCACATCCGGTACGAGTATTACCTCGCAGTGAATGTTGCCCTACTTTCCGCCATCTGCGTGAGTTTTGTGTTCGAGCGGGGCTGGAAGGATATCCGGCTTGCCACTACGAGCCTCTCCTCCTCGGCTCCGGCAGCGGATGAGGGTGTGAGGGGGAAAGAGGATTCGCCCCGTGCAAAAAAAATGAAGAAGACCGTAAAGAAAGGGTCAGGTGCCCGCGCCCCGAACTATATTATGCTCGGGCTTGTTGTCGTGGTTGCATTCCTGGGAGTTCTCTTTGCGTATACATCTGCTTCGTACAGTTACCAGAACGCATCAGCTGACGCGATCCGCATGAACGGAGACTGGCGGGAATCGCTGGACTGGTTGGGCAACAACACACCCGATCCCGGTGTGAACTATCTCACCATCTATGATAAGAACACGTTCAAGTACCCCAACCAGTCATACGGTGTCATGTCCTGGTGGGACTATGGGCATATGATCACGTACATTTCAAAGCGTATCCCGAATGCCAACCCCTTCCAGCAGGGGATTACCGGACCAACCGGTTCTGCCAGTTTCTTCATTGCCCAGTCCGAGGATACAGCAAATGCGGTAATGGATGCAGCAGGCACCCGGTACATCGTCACTGACATTGAGATGGACACCGGTAAGTTCTGGGCGATGACAACCTGGTACAATGCAACTGAAGCAGCAGCACCCTACCAGATGGCTCTCTTAATGCCCAGCCAGACCGACACCACAAAATATGAGTCTGCCCTGTTGAACGAACTAGCGTATTACCACACGACGATCTCACGGCTTCACAACTTTGACGGGTCACTGACACCAGCGACTACGGTATATTATATTGAATATGCAGACCCGGCTATCACGAAAACATCAGTCCCGGTTATGACGAACGCAGTGTCGATGAACGCAACCGAGGCAGCGAGCCGGGTGGTCCAATACAACCTGAACGCACCACTCGGTTACCATGCCGCCGTGCTCAGCCCGTCGATTGTGAACCCCATCGACACCGTGCCAGCGCTCTGTCACTACCGGCTCGTTCATGAATCTCCGACAAACGTCTTCAACTCCAAGACGACGGACGTGAAATACGTGAAGGTCTTTGAGTACGTGAAAGGTGCGCATATCAAGGGATCAGGTATCATCGAGGTACCGCTTGTCACTAATACCGGAAGAAACTTCACCTACCGGCAGGAAAGCGTGAACGGGGAGTTCGTAGTACCCTATTCAACGACCGGTAACCCATACCCGGTGAAAGCTACCGGCAACTACCACATCGTTGGTACGGGCACTACATTTGATGTGCCGGAGTCTGCGGTTGTGCAGGGAACGGCGATCAATTAACCTTTTTTAACATGAAAATCGGCAAGCCGGTTTTCATTTTGTTGAGCATGAGCCTGTACAGTTCATTAGAGAATATCTATTAACCCCACTTTTTGAGACGTCAATTTGTCGAGTGGTTCGTTAAAAAATAAGGGATTAAAATCTATTCTCATCAGGGTTTTTTCCTCGTGTAGATGAGACATTCTGAGGACTAATCCAGACTGACTTAAAACGAGATGTTGCATCCCGGTAAACCGTATCCTGTAGTCAAATCCAATTCCTGTACTCTTGTTTAATCACGCTGGAGATATCCGTCTCAGATACATCCAGTAGGATCTGACACAGATTGGAGCATTCAAGAGGGGTCTTGCATACCATAAAAACCCCGGCTTGACATACCGGCACAAAATTTCTAGACTGCCATATACTCATTCACTGGTATGCTAGCTGAAGAGATCGCACTGGGTATGCGGGTGCGGTACCCGCGGACTGGAACAACCGGGACAATCACGCGGGTCGAGCAGGTACGGGGAGACCTGTTCGCTGAACTGGACAGCACCCATCTGCTCTACCGTGCTGACCAGCTGATCCCTGCGGACCGGGCAGAACGGGCGAGCCGGGCTATTGTTGAAGATGCAAAGACGGTAATCGAACGCGAGCGCGAGTTTGCTGCCGGGAGCGGATTGCAGGATGCGCTGAAAAATATCGACCAGAGCTGCGAGGGAGGGGGTTAATCCTCCAGCCCGATTGTCGTCAGTTTTACGGATTCGACCCCTTTTTGCGACATCAGGTGCTCTGCAAGCGCCTTCAACTGTGTCCCGTCGCCCCGTAAGAGGATCACCTCAAGACAGCGGTTCTCGGTCACGTGCGAGTGGAGCGATGCCTGGATGATTGATTTAAACTCGTGCTGGATATCAGTGAGTGTCGTAAGCAGTCCACGCTGGTCATGGTCGTAGATCATCGTGATAACTCCCTGTCGTTCCCCTTTGACATCCGACATCCACTTGTAGTATTGGATATAACTCCGTATTGCGTCCCTGATCCCTTCAGATCGCGACGAATACCCACGGTAGTTGATGATCTCATCGAACCGGTCGAGCAGGTGTTTGGGCAGCGAGATGCCGATACGCGAGAGTTCATTATCGAGTGTCATGATGATACCTTATGTCTGTATGATCCACCGTTGATGTTGAACGTTTCGATAGATTTCCGGATTTTGTGTTACTTGGTAACACCCATTTTAAAAATTACAATTTCAATCCGTAAGATAATCCAATGTCTGAAACAAGAGCCGGTTGTGACTACAAAACGATGTCATGACAATATTGTAAGATTGTGATGCCGGATATTCGATATGACGGATGCATTGCCATTCGGTATATCAAGCACCGGCAGATACGGTTCTGTTTCAGAAAAAAATGCCGTTATCTTTATTTGGAACGCAAAAAAGGGAGATCCCTGGAATTTGGGAATAATTCGGGGTTTTCCCCTCACTGCGTACGTATAAGTATAAATGGTATATATACAATAGGGAGGTTCGATTTCATTTGCATGATGTGACAATTCCCAGTGTCAATATCGGTGTGGTGGGTCACGTTGACCACGGAAAGACCACGCTGGTTAATGCGCTCACCGGGACATGGACTGACCGGCACAGCGAAGAAGTGCGGCGTGGCATCTCCATCCGGTTAGGATACGCTGACGCGACATTCTTCAGGTGCAATAACTGTGAAGGTGCTGACGCCTACTCGACAAACAAGAAGTGCCCGGTATGTGGCGGTGAAGGGACGCCATTCCGGTCTATCTCATTCGTGGACGCACCGGGACACGAGACGCTGATGGCGACGATGCTCTCCGGTTCAGCCCTGATGGATGGCGCGATGCTTGTCATCTCAACGACAGAGAAATGCCCCCAGCCCCAGACAAAAGAGCACCTGATGGCACTGGGACTCGTTGGTATCAAGAAGATCGTGATCGTCCAGAACAAGATCGATGTTGTCTCCCAGAAGGAGGCGATCGACAATTACCAGCAGATCAAGGCGTTCGTCAAAGGCACAATCGCCGAGAATGCGCCGATCATCCCGGTCTCTGCGCAAAAAGGGATCAACGTCGGTGCGCTCATCCAGGCGCTTGACCAGATGATCCCTGAACCCGAGCGGGATCCAAATGCAGAACCAATGATGCTTGTTGCCCGGTCTTTTGACATCAACAAACCGGGGTGCAACTGGAAAGAAGTGAAAGGTGGCGTTGTCGGAGGGTCTCTTATCCGGGGCATCCTCCGCGAAGGCGAAGAGATCGAGATCCGTCCCGGCAGGCAGTTGCAGGTCGAGAACCGGATCCGCTGGGAGCCTATTACCACGGAGATCACTTCAATCAATGCCGGGTCGTCTAAAGTTGCCGAAGCAACTCCGGGGGGTCTGTTGGGTATTGGTACAAAGCTTGATCCGGCGCTCACCAAGAGCGACGCGCTTGCCGGTCAGGTGGTTGGACACGTCGGCAAGCTACCGCCCGTCTGGGACAAGATCCGTTGTCACGTTACCCTGATGGAGCGGGTAGTTGGTGCAACGAGTGAACTTGTCATCGAACCCCTCAAGTTCAACGAACCGCTGATGCTCTCCGTGGGTACAGCAGTCACCGTTGGAGTTGTCACCAATACGAAGAAGGATGCAGTTGAAATACAGCTGAAGCGTCCGGTCTGCGCAGAGCAGGGTGCCCGTATCGCTATCAGCCGGCAGGTGGGAGCACGCTGGCGCCTGATCGGGATGGGTGTGCTCGCCGAGTGATGATCCTCCTCGATGCAAATGCGTTGATGATGCCGGTGCAGTTTAAGATTGATCTCTTTAGCGATCTCCAAGAACTCGTCGGGGGGTTTGAACCGGTGGTGCTCCCCGGCGTGGTGAAGGAATTGACCGGGCTTGCCCGGGCAAAAGGGAGAGACGGTGCTGCAGCGCGATACGGGCTTTCCCTTGCACAGAAGTGTACCGTTGCAGTCGATAGTGATGTGAAGTCTGGCACGGTCGATGAGCAGCTGATCGATTATGCGATGCGGCATAATTGTCTGGTAGTGACAAATGACCGGCTCGTGAAGGATCGGGTGCTCGATCGCGGCATCGGGGTTATTATCATGAGAAATCAGAAGAAACTGGATATAGTGCGGAAGTAAGGTGGGTTATGTATTACAAGATGTTACTGGAGGACAAGGTGCGGGTGCCTCCCCAGCGGCTGGGCGAGAAGATCGAAAAGGTGATCCTCGACGTCCTGCAGGAGCAGCTCGAAGGGAGTATTGATAAGGAACTCGGGATCTTCATCTGCGTGACACGCGTGCAGGATGTTGGCGAAGGTGAGATCGTACCCGGGGACGGGGGAGTCTATTACGACGTGAAGTTCGAAGCGATGGTACTCCGTCTCGCTCTTCAGGAAGTTATTGAAGGCGTGGTTGTGGAGACGACGAGTTTCGGGGCGTTTATCAGCCTCGGACCAATCGACGCGATGCTGCACGTCAGCCAGATCTCCGACGAGTACATCAACTTTGACGAGAAGAACTCCCGGCTCATCTGCCAGGAGTCGAAGCGATTCATTGGTGTAGGGGATACCGTCCGCGTCCGCGTAGTGACGCTCTCGTTAAACGAGCGTGAACCGCGGGACAGCAAGATCGGGCTGACGATGCGGCAGGCAGGACTCGGCACTGCACTCTGGCTTGAAGAGGAGATCGCAAAGGAGAAAGAGAAGGCAAATTCCCCGGATGCGCCAAAGGAGAAGGCTCCGGAGACAAAGAAGAGCAGGAGAAAGGAGCATGCCTCCGGCGAATAGGAAGAAGCAGGGCAAGGTCTGCCGTGACTGCCACCGGGTGGTTGAAGGCGAGAGCTGCGTAATTTGCGGAACTGCGAACTTAAGCGAGGACTGGTCCGGGTATCTTGTCGTCATAGACCCGGCAAATTCCGAAGTCGCGAAACGGATGAACATCAAACTTCCGGGACGCTACGCGCTGAAGGTCCGCTAAATGTTCGTGCTGCCCGAAGAGCACCGGAAGCTCTTCAAGGATCCGTTTGGGGAATTGTACCAGAATATGGACGCGGTCATTCCCCTGATCACCGGTAGGGTGATATATGCAGTTGGCGACGTTGTTACCCATAACCTGCAGAAGAGGGGGATCACTCCGGCAATCGCTGTTGTTGACGGGCAGACGATGCGGGCTCCGTGCAACCGGATGCCGGCAATGACCGGTGAATGCGTGCGGGTGGAGAACCCCCCGGGCACCATTACCGACGACCTCGTTCTTGCACTCAGGCAGGCTATCACCCATACGCCGGTGACCATCGTTGTTGATGGGGAAGAAGATCTCGCGGTGATCCCGCTTGTGATCGCTGCACCGGATGGCGCGATCGTGCTCTACGGGCAACCGCATAAAGGAGTCGTGCTCCGTACAGTTGACGCCAAAGCGAAAGCTGACGCGGGCAGACTATTGAGCCATTTTCACCGTATTGATTCATAAATGCTGCAACGGGGCTGCGCCCGATGCAAATGCTTATTTTTCCGGGGATTACCGGCGATGTTTCACGCTGGGTCATGTTTTAAATAACCCGGTTTCCAATAATTATAGGATATCGATGGACGTAAAAATCGAGAGCGATAAAAGAAATGAGCTTTTATCCAGAAGAGAGGTAGAGTTTACTCTCAAATATGAAGGTGCGACACCCTCCCGTATGCAGATCACTGGAAAATTGTGCGCACTGCTCAATGTAAAAGAGCCGCTGGTCGTGCTTGATTCCCTGCACAGCAGTTTCGGCAGGACACAGCTTGAAGGCTCAGCTCGTATCTACGATACGGAAGAGGGTAAGAACAAAACGGAACGCCAATATCTTTCAGCCCGTGGCATGCCCAAACCCAAAGAAGAAGGGGCTGCGTAATAATGGCAGCAGCAAAGAAGGCAGCACCAAAGGGTGTGCAGAGAGGGAAGTTCTTCAAGGTTGAGGGTGACAAGGTAACGACCACGAAGAAGTACTGCCCCCGCTGCGGACCCGGTGTTATCATGGCAGAGCACAAGGACCGGGTCGCGTGCGGCAAGTGTGGATATACTGAATTCAAAAAATAAGGTCTGATGCCTGTTTTTGGGCAGATACTTGGTATTGAGGGGACAGCATGGAACCTCAGTGCCGCTCTTTTTGATCGCGATCTTGTTGCGCTCGCTTCCCGACCGTATTCCCCGGCGCATGGGGGAATTCACCCGCGTGAGGCAGCCCAACACCATGCGTCGGTGATGAAGGAACTTATCTCGACGGTGCTCTTAGATCCGGGTGCAGTCACGGGCATCGCATTCTCGCAGGGTCCGGGGCTTGGTCCGTGCCTGCGGACGGTGGCGACAGCCTCACGGTCACTGGCGCTCGCCCTTGATGTGCCACTCATCGGTGTGAACCATTGTGTAGCGCACGTTGAGATCGGGTGCTGGGCAACCGGATGCCGGGACCCCATCGTGCTGTACGCGAGCGGTGCGAATACGCAGGTGATCGGGTACCTGAACAGCCGGTACCGGATCTTTGGCGAGACGCTGGATATCGGGATTGGAAACGCCCTTGACAAGTTCGCACGGGCAAAGGATCTCCCACACCCGGGTGGTCCGCTCATCGAAAAAGCAGCACAAACGGGCACATACTTCGAGCTGCCGTACACGGTAAAAGGCATGGATCTCGCGTTCTCCGGGCTCGTCTCTGCCGCAAAAGATTCCAAAAGACCTCTGCCCGATGTCTGTTGCAGTCTTCAGGAGACGGCATTTGCGATGTGCGTCGAGGTTACTGAACGGGCACTTTCACTGACCGGGAAGGACGAGGTGCTCCTTGTTGGCGGTGTCGGGGCGAATGCCCGGTTGCAGGAGATGCTCTGCCAGATGTGCGCGGAACGGGGTGCCCGGTTCTTTGTGCCTGACAGGAAATATCTCGGGGATAATGGCGCGATGATTGCGTATACCGGAAAACTGATGCTTGAGAGCGGGCAGTCGCTCTCCATTGAAGAATCGCGGATCAACCCGTCATTTCGCTCGGATGAGGTAGAAGTGACTTGGAAGTGTGACCCGGCACCCGTAAAGAATCCCGACGCAAGGACTGCCCTCAACGAGAAGCGGGGTGCAGAGGCAGTCATCACGTTCCGGGATGGCATCGCGGCAAAGCGCAGGGTGTCCAAACGGTACCGGGTACCGGCACTGGATGAACGGTTGATCACCGAGCGGACGCGCGCAGAGGCACGGTTGATCCTGATGGCTCGTAAAGCGGGAGTGCCGACGCCAATCATGAGCGAGATCACGCACGATACGATTGTGATGGAGCAGGTGCAGGGGACCCTCCTTACCGATGCGATCACCGTACCACACATCCGTGAAGCGGGACGGGTAGTGGGCAGGCTTCATACTGCCGGGATCATGCATGGAGACCTGACAACGAGCAACATGATCCTGCGCGAGCATGACGGGAAGTGCGTGTTGATCGATTTCGGGCTTGCACAGGTCACTGCCGAGATCGAGCAGCGGGGCGTTGATGTCCATGTCCTCTTCCAGACGCTAGAGAGTACTCACCCACAAACTGCTGAAGCGCTCAAGGCTGCGTTTGTAGAAGGCTATGCCGAAACCTTTGCCGGAGCCAGTGACGTGATTGCACGGGAGCACGAGATCGAACTTAGGGGGCGGTACCTGTGAAGATCACAGTCGTTACCGGCAATGCGCACAAAGCCGTTGAAGTTGCCGCGTTCTTTGGCGATAGTATTCAAGTGGTGCATGTCGCACTCGATATTCCGGAGTACCGCTCTGATGACGTTACCGAGATCGCTCATGAGAAGGCACGGTACGCCTACGAACACCTGTCGACACCGCTCATCGTTGATGACACGGCGTTCTGCATCGATGCGCTGAACGGGTTTCCCGGGCCGTATGCCGCATACGTGCTCAGGGCAATTGGGAACACCGGCATCCTGAAACTGATGGAGGGTGTCACGGACCGAAACGCTCATTTCACCACAGCGATTGCATACGCGGATGAGACGGGCATCCGGGTCTTCCCCGGCACCCTCCACGGGCAGATTATTCCGGTGCCACGGGGTACCGGAGGGTTCGGGTATGACCCGATCTTTGAGCTGGGCGGGCGGACACTTGCCGAGTTCCCGCTTGTAGAGAAGAGCCAGACGTCTCACCGTGCACTCGCGCTTGCCGCCTTCCGGGACTGGTTTGTCTCGTATGCAAACGGCTAGTGCCGTTTTTTAGATCCATATTTTTGCACCGCCACCGGCTCGTTGTCAGTTAGAATGAGTGCCGTAAGGGTCCCGGGAACGCAAACGGTTAAGAGGGTCAAAAGCTTTGTTATAAGGGCAGACAGGAGAGTTTAATTATGGTAAAGTTCCCAGAAGCCGAAGCCCGTTTACTCAACGTGAAAGTATGTATGCATTGCAACGCCCGCAATGCGATCCGCGCAACCACCTGCCGCAAGTGCGGCTACACGAACCTGCGCCCCAAGAACAAGGAGCGGAAGGCGTAGGCAGTCATTTTAAGATAATCAATATCTTTTTTGCACGATTTTACCGTTCCTGCAGGAAATCTTGCAGTACCGTTTGGGCGAAAAAAAGTCCGTAAAGTATTCCGGTTATGCCGAATAGTACGTGACGCGTTTGCCTTTCTTTGCGTATTCTCCGGCAAATGTTTCGATGTTCCTCTTGTACCCAATCCGGTCAACAAACCCAAGTTCCCGCAATCGTTCCCGGACCCGCATGACGTCCATTTCGTCTGCCCAGTCCTTTGTATAGACGTAGATAACTTTCCGGCTGTCGCGCGAGGCAGGGTTGGGTTTTGCCGTTGAGACCTTTGCCGAGATCCCGAGCGTGAGCGCTACCGTCGCATTCCGCACCTTCGTCCAGACTTCATCCACCTGTTCCGGTTCCTGGAAGATCAGCCACTTGCCCGCAGATTCGTCTTCGATCGCTTCCGGAGCGCTGCCCGGTGCGTCCTGCACGATCCAGTACGTCTGCGTGGTCTTGGAGGGGGTTACACTCTCACCGGAAGAGATCATGGTGTAGATCGCGTCAAGACTGCCGAGGCGTGCCAACATCGCCTCTGCAAGCTGAGGGTATTCCCGCGAGAACTTCTCAAAGATGGCGGTAAGGTCTATCCTGAAGTCAATACCGCCTTCCACGAGCGCGTAGAGATATCTGCCCTGCACGAGCAACTCCCGGTTCAGGAGGTGCTCGAAGATGCCGTATGCTACGTCCGCCAGCGCTTCGGAATCAACTTCAGTCATATGTAACCGTCAGACGTTGGGAAAAAAAAGGTTTCTGATTGGTGTTTCCCTGAATAATGCCACACAGTATGTTTCTTTTTGTTTGTACTGGGACAGATCATCAGAGGATGACGTGAGTATCACCCCAATACCCATAAATCACACATCTCCAGCGGCAATGCATGTTAGCCATAGATCAGGACACGCCAAACCGCGTTTTCATTTTGTTGCCACTTTGAGACCCGCGGGCTTATTGTTTTATTTGGAGACCCGTGTGCCTTTTTAGAGATTCTGGCAATCCGATCTTTAAATCGGCGCAATATACCCGCGTTTTTTTGAATTTGTCGAATGATTTAAGAGCGTTCACATCGAAATTATACTAACTATGGAATGGAAACGTGACTGGGGTCTGACCAGCAGAGTATGGCTGACGATGTTTTTGTTGTTCGTCGTGTATATCGTGTTCATAGCGATACTCTCGATACTTGGAATACCGACATTGTTCCTCTTTATCATCGCATTCGGAATGGCATTCATCCAGTACTTCTTCTCTGACAAGCTCGTGCTCTGGACGACGGGTTCGCGGATCATTGCGGATGACGAAAATCCCGAACTGCACCGGATGGTGGAGAAACTTGCAGCGGAAGCAGGAATCCCGAAGCCACAGGTTGCCATCATGCAAAGCCCGGTGCCAAACGCATTTGCAACGGGACGGAGCCCGAAGCATGCGGTGGTTGCCTGCACGGACTCGATCATACGCCTCCTGAACAAGGATGAACTCGAAGCGGTGCTGGCGCACGAACTTGCACATGTCAAAAACCGGGATATCCTGACGATGACAATTGCGAGTTTCATCGCAATGATTGCATCGATTATTATGCAGAGTTTCCTGTGGGGTGCTCTCTTTAACCGGCGCGGCGGGGATGGCGCCAGTGCGTGGATCATTGCCGGTATTGTCGCTGCAATCGTATGGTTCGTTGCGAGCCTGCTCATGATGGCACTCTCCCGGTACCGTGAGTTTGCCGCAGATCGCGGCAGTGCGTATATTACGAAAAACCCTCGGGCATTGATCTCTGCACTGAACAAGATCAGCGGCAGGATGGACAATGTACCGGTTGAGGCAAAAGCAAAAGTGGAGGGCGCGAATGCCTTCTTCATCATCCCTGCCCTCTCGGGCAACGCGTTTCTTGAACTCTTCTCCACCCACCCGGCGCTGGAGAAGCGGATCGCCAACCTCGAAAAGGTCGAAGCTGAACTCCGGGGATATTAACCCCCGGGCATATTCTTTTTTTTTGCGATTAGGCAACTGATTGCTTTCGGGTTCTGCGTTATTCCATCATCATTACTGCCCTCGTGCTATCTGCTATCAAGAGGGATTTGTCCTGAATGTATCCGGGATGTCCTTGCGGGAAGCGCATTCGAAGTCTCCATGAACAGGGGGGAACAATTATTACTCCTCCCCGCTAAAATTGTAAAGCATCACTGCATCGATGGTCTAGAGGCATGACTTAGGCCTTCCAAGCCTATAGCCCGGGTTCGATTCCCGGTCGATGCATGCGGGCTCGTGGTCTAG
>JAPKXU010000163.1 GCA_026394655.1 Methanoregula sp.
GGTGAGATGACAGGGATTCATCGGATGAAACAACGGTATAGCCAAAAAAACGAAAAGGAGAAAGAGGTTTTAGTAGTCTTCACACCACAGTTCAAAATATGCCTGCGGGTGATCGCAGACCGGGCACTTGTCGGGTGCGGATTTGCCTTCCTCGATATGTCCGCAGTTCCGGCAGTACCATTGCGACGACGTCTTCCTTTTGAATACCTCGTTCTTTTCGAGGTTTGCCAGCAGTTTTGAATAACGGCGCTCGTGATGCGCTTCCACCGCACCCACCAGCCGGAAGAGTTTTGCGTGCTCCGAAAAACCTTCCTTCTTTGCAATCTTCTCAAAACCGGGATAGAGTGTGCCCCATTCGTGCTTTTCTCCTGCTGCGGCAGCCCGTAGATTTTCTATTGTCGTGCCGATCACACCCGCAGGATACGCAGCGGTGATCTCCACAGCACCGCCTTTCAACTGTTTGAAGAAGAGTTTCGCATGCTCCTTTTCCTCTTCAGAAGTCTGCAAAAAGAGTGCAGCGATCTGTTCGTATCCCTCTTTTTTGGCTACGCTTGAGAAGAACCCGTATCGCATGCGGGCTTGCGATTCGCCGGCAAATGCTGCAAGGAGGTTCTTTTCGGTGTTGCTTCCTTTGAGATCCATGATATACCATCACTCCGGATAAGCTTCACCGTTCACCGACAAATACTCTGCTGTCGGGAACCGGATTTTCGTGCTGCAAGATCCAAGCCACCAATGTTACACGAGCGCCTGATGGAACGTGGTGAACCCGTGTCTAATTTGTTCCCCTTTGTAAGTGAGATGTTGAGATCTGATGACCCAACTCCCTACACCTTCAGCACCGCAGGCAACCCGCGAGCCCATGCGGCAATCGCATCCCAGTCGCGGAAGTCCCCGGACGGGATCTTTGCCATCTCCATGAACTTGCGCATCACGAAATTAACCTTTGCCGGATCTAATTTGCCACTAAAGAGCACCGATGCCACGGGTGCCACCTGTCCACAGGCTTTTGTCAATGCCCCCATTGCAGCCTCACAAGCGCCGGGCTTCGGATCTTTTGGTGCAACTCCAACGGCAAACGCAGCAACCGGTAGCTTGGCAAGCTCGGAACAGTACCGCCCGGTAAATTTTCCCATATCCCCCATGATGCTGCCCATGTAAAGCGGTGCGCCGATCACAACTGCATCGTAACCCGCAAGTGTCGTCACCGTTTTCATCTCAATAACATCGACGCTTGTACCCGCTCTTAGCAGTTCCTTTCCTATAGCCTGTGCGATCTCCGCAGTTGACCCGTTTTTCGATGCATACGCAACAAGTATACGTCCTGACATGGTTCTGCCCGTACGTATGTTGAACCGGCTGCTATAAATTTTCATGATCGGTTACGGGCGATCGTTGCACCGGCGTATAGTGTCACTTGTCATACGATGTGCTGGTTGAACCTCCCGCAATGTCACGCACGATCATCATGCCATCCTTTATTGACGGGGGGGTTGGCATTATATCCGGTCTTTTAGTCGTAACCGGCACGGTTTGATCCATCATCCGCAACAAGATTTAATAGAGCTCACGCGCGAGTGTAGATCAGCGAATGGAGGTAAAACAATGGCTACAGATCCGGTCTGTTTTGCACTTGTTGACGATGACACAGCACAATTCAGGAGCACATACAAAAAGAGAGAGTATCTCTTCTGCACAAACTTCTGTAAAAAGAAGTTCGATCTTGACCCGAAGAAATATACGCGGATCATCAGCGATATCAACATCGAACCCGGCGGCGCTTCGTGCTGAACCGCAGCACCTGATCAACAGTGTCGCATCACGGTATGCACAAAGATCTGCGGGTCATGATCTCCATATAGCGGCACTCCTACACTTCCCCATTGACACCCAGGGACATATCACGTCCCGGAGAGGACAAAAGAGTCCGGATCAAATATCACAGTTATATCTGCAACTGGGCGGAATGCTGTACTGTTATTGAGGGATACAGGATGCCGGAAATTACCACTATTATCGAGACTCTGGCAGGTGACAGCCGATTTATCGCTATGTCGGCTGCTGTCTATGCGACGGACATGATTCCCGTTCTTACCGGCAAAGGTCCATTTACCGTCCTTGCACCGGTAAACGATGCCTTCCAGCACCTCAGGGGCGAACGGGGAGATCGCCTGTTAAAAGATCCTCATGGCGAGTTCAAGAGGGTGCTCCAGTATCACGTGCTCTTCGGAATGCTCGTGGAAAAAGACATAAAAAAACTGAACTTTCCCAAGACCCGGCTCGGCACGACAGTTGAGATTACGGAACGTGCCGGAACGGTGACCGTCAACGGTGCACACGTAATCCATCCCGACATCATCTGCTCCAACGGTGTGATCCATGGCATTGATACCGTATTGATACCCCGGTAGGTACCGCATCCTGTTTTCCCGGTTACACAGGCATCAGATGGGATTTCACACCATCTGGCATTTCAGCATGAGAACTAGCACGCCGCATTTCATTTTGTTGAGATTGAACCTGCACGGTTCCTGGTGTTTTACAAAAACCTGCACGGTTCTTAAAACGTCCAGATAAAAAAAAGGGCTCTTCTCCCAATTTGGGATTCACAAATCCTATAAATATGCACTCTCCTCAATGAGTGCTATAGCACAAGAGTTACCACACCCCGGCTAATTCTCTGGAAGAAAAATTTCTGGTAATTTGTAGCGCAAAAGTCGATAGACCTTTTGCGCGTATGGCAATCCTAATTGGGGGTGCCCTAGCGGCGGGGACGGAGTCCCCGAGAGCGGTTAACCGGAGAGATTAGCCGGTT
>JAPKXU010000202.1 GCA_026394655.1 Methanoregula sp.
TCGCGACCCGGATCCTGCTTTTTTGTGCCGCGTCGCGGAGTACCGAAAGATAATGGGCGAAACGTACCTGATCCGCCGAGCCCGGCTGCCTTTTCGCAGTTCTCCGCCCGGGATGCACCGTGAGTACTGTTGCACCCAGTGATTCGGCAATCCCGATCGACCGTACCGCGTACCCGATGGAGACTTCTGCCACTTCGGGATTGAGCGAGCAGGGGTTCAGGTCAAGCACCGGAGCGTGGACGGTGAAGCTGGAGATGCGGGGGTGCTCCTTTCGGCAGGAGATTACTTCCTCAACAGGAAATCCCCGTAGCCAGAAATGGGGGGTCTCCAGCCAGAACTCGATCGCATCAAGGTTCGCCCGTTCAACAAATGAGAATATTTCCTGAGTTGTGTACTCGTGGAAGAACATGCTTGAGACGCCGAACGAGACCATGGTAGTACTAATTGATATGCGCTTTTGGCATAATACTTCTTGATGGACTGGTTTTACCGCGATGAACCGGCACCCGGGACGGCACGTGAGCCGCTCTCGGTCAGCGCACTTTCAACGATCATCGCGGGGCTTTTTGAAGATACGCGCCTTCAGGATATCCGCGTGCAGGGAGAACTGACCAACTACACCCATCACGCACGGGGGCACCGGTACTTCTCGCTCTCGGAGAAAGGCGGCGGGAATACCGCAGCGGTCATCCGGTGCGTGATGTGGCGGTCTGATGCCGAACACTTATCATTCACCCCTGAAGACGGGAAGGCTGTTGTCGTCACCGGGTCTGTCCGGCTCTACGCCCCGCATGGCTCCTACCAGTTGCAGGTAAAAGAAATGCAGCCGGCAGGTATTGGCGAGAAGTACCTGCTTGTCGAAAAGTGGAAGAAGGAACTCGCACAGGAGGGTTGCTTTGCTCCTAAACGGAAACGCGAGCTCCCGTCATTTCCTGCCCGTGTTGGCGTAGTTACATCCGAGACGGGAGCCGTCATCCATGATATCCACACGGTGATCAGCCGCCGGTACCCGGTCGAGATCATCATATCACCCACCGCGGTGCAGGGTGAGACCGCTCATCATGAGATTGCACACGCGATTGAACGACTCGTGGGGCGCGTGGATGTTGTGATCGTTGCTCGGGGTGGGGGCAGTTTCGAGGACCTCTTCCCCTTCAACCACCCGGAGGTCGTCCGGGCGATTGTTGCCTGCCCGGTGCCGGTCGTCTCTGCAATCGGGCACGAGGTGGATGTGACCCTTTCCGATCTCGCCGCCGATATGCGGGCAGCGACGCCGTCAGCAGCCGCAGAACTGGTCGTTCCCGACCGAAAAGTGCTGCGGGAGTGGTTGCGGAGCCAGAAGAGCCAGATGGCAGGGGCACTCGTCTCCCGGATTGAACGGGCGTTGTCTGAGGTTTCTGATCTCCGGGACCGGCTCCGCCCCCAGCGCTTTTGCCGCAGACTTGAGGAGAAGAAGCAGAACACCGTCGATCTCTCGGACCGGTTGTTCCGCGCAGTGGGGACAAAGTGCGAACGCCAGCGTCACATCCTTGCCGAAATGAGCGCGGTGCTGGAAGGCAGGAGCCCGCGAGCCATCCTCCTCCGGGGGTATTGCGTTGCGGAAAAAGAGGGTAAAGTGGTAAAGTCGGTCCTTGCCCTCAAAAAAGACGACCGGATCGGCATCCGGTTCTATGATGGCAGGAGCACGGTATGCGTGGAGCGTGTGGAGCATGACTGAGACGTACGAGCAGAAGATCGAACAATTAAAACAGATCATCGGAAAGATTGAGGACGGCAACACGAGCCTTGAGGAGAGCATGCGGCTCTATGAACAGGGTGCCGCACTGGTCCGGCAGTGCGAGACGCTGCTTGCCGAGGCGGAAGTAAAGTGCTCGACACTCAGCCGGGACGCGTAGCCACGAGGGTTACCACCATCTCTTTTCCTTTTGCTAATGCACGGATGAGTTCACGGGGCAGCGTGGCGGCTACCTGATCTGCCCTGATCCCCATCGTCCTCCCGCAGACGAACCGGCTCCGCCGCCAGACCATATCTGTCGGGTGATCGAGCGTGAACTGTGACGAGCCCTGAGATCGCACCTCCACGTCGATCCCGTCACACGCGAGCCGGGTGATGAGGATGGCGTCATCGTGTGCCAGCACCCGCTTGAACGCGGGTGACAGCCCGGCGCAGCCCTTATCCGCCGCAATGCCGATGATGCAGTTCCCATTTGTCGTCAGGTGCGGCTCACGTGTCAGCTCAAACGTGGACGGGTGTGTACCAAGGACAAGGGGATGCCCCTGGCACCGGATCTCTTCCTGCGCCTCCATGCTTTATTATGTGAGGGTTGCCATTCATATTCAATGTTTATCACCGTTGACTGCCCGGAGTGCAAAGACGAGACTGAACACGAGGTCGTCGCCGATTCCCGGGACCGCCTCGTACGGTGCACCGTGTGCGGGCACCACCAGCATATCCCGAGAGAGAGAGAGCCACAGTCGATTCTCGTAAAGACAATCGTCTCCCGCGAGGGTACATCGATGGTCGGCTTGATCGAGTTCGCCGAAGGTGACGAGTGTTTTGTTGATGATCACCTTGTCGCGGAGGTTGGCGACGAGGCGTATGGTGTCGAAGTTAGCTCCATCGAGTGCGGCGAAAAGCGGGTGCAGCGGGCGAAGGCAAATACGATCACAACCCTCTGGACCCGGACGATCGACCAGGTGGTTGTGAAGATATCCGTCCATGACGGGCGAAATACCATCCCGCTCTACATGGAATGCGATGGGGAGACCGAGTTTGCGGTTGGTGAGAGGTATGTGGTGGATGCCAAGCGGTTCAAGATCTCCCACTTAAAACTGCGCGACGGTCCGCTGATGCGAAAAGAAGGATGGAAGACGATCGCCCACCGGATCAAGCGGATCTACGGGTACCGTTCATAGACATTAATTTGAAAACAGCGTACGCCGTTTTTATGCCCACCGTCAAGCCGGTGATCGCAGTATTCACCGGTATTTTTTAAGTGTGCTTTCCAGCTGCTCGCGGTGAACGACCCCTTCAAGGCGTTCTTTTACTTCGCCATCTTTTATGACAACGATGGTTGGTGTCACTTTCAACTGGTACTCCTTTATGTACTGCGGATTTTTCACCGCATCGATCTCTTCGATCTCAATATTGAGTACCTTTCCCACTTCGAGATTGATCGGGGTCTGCTCCATGCAGCCCATGCACCCCGGTTGAAAGAAACAGATTACGCGAACTGCCATGCAAAAAGATGGATGGGACTCTTAAAAAAGGATATGGGTGGGGATCGTTAGTGTTTGGTGATCGAGACGATGGAAACGTCTATGAACGGGTGGGCGAAATCGATTGTCACGCCATCTGCCGTCTTCCCGGTGACCTCCCCGAGACGGATATAATAGGTGCTGGTCGCGTTTGTGGTTGTCGCGTCCTGGTTCTCGGATATACCGAGGGGGATCACATAGCCAACCTGCACATCCGAGAGGTTCAGTTTCCGCTCCTTCAGTTGGTCGGCAGTCCAATACTGGGTCATCGGTACTCCTGATTCAACCGTGATCGTCTTCTTCTCGTTCACCTTCATGCCAAGGATTCCAGAACCGATCGCATTGTATTCACTGGCGAAGATGCCGTACTGGCTTCCCCAGCCGGATTGGGTTGTATAAACCTGCGCAGGAAAGATTGGGTGCGCAAGTGACTGGTTTGCCGTGATCGTCAGCTGTTTGGAGGGGAGCACGTCATAGCCGGATGCCATGATCTGCTTGTAGAGTGTCTGGTCGGATGTGACGAGGGGATTCCCCTGTGCATCTTTTAAGGTATAATCAAGTACAACGACATCCCCGGGTTTCACTCCGGACAGACCGGTGATCCACCCGGTTCCCATCGAGGAAACCACCATCAGTACAACAAACAGCACCCCGGCGATGATCGCGAGCGCCTTTGTCAGGTTCTTTGTAGTTTTCTCTTTCTGTTTCTTTTCGCCCATTTTTGCATCCTCCTTATTATGTCATAGGTCAATCGTCATAAACTATTCCGCGTTATAGAAGCCCGGCACGGTGATGGACGGCGGGGTTTTTTCTTTAAGATGCTGATACGAATACGTGATGAACCCTGCAATACGTACAATTCCCTCGTGTGTGTATCAGACCGTGGTAATAACTGCCGGGGAGTGCCCTTGACACGGCAGAACCCCCACAGCCCCGATCACGGTTGCAGGTACATCCCCTCCCAAAATCATTTCCCTGAAATTTCCCAAAATCACTTGAACAATTTTGTTTGTTTTCCCGAAGAAAAAGGAGAAGGTGAGGATTTCACAGACCCCATGATCTTCTCCTGTGCGAGCACCCGTTGCTGCCGTGCCTCGCTGTCATCCGGATTGAGTGCAATGGCTTTGTCAAAGGCACGGGTGGCTTCGAGATACTTACTGAGATTCATGAGGGCAATGCCCTTGTTGTACCATGCCTCTGCGAATGCGGGGTCGATGTCCGCTGCCTGGGCGAATGCGTTGCGAGCGTCCTGAAACCTGCCCATTTTGAAAAGGATTTGCCCTTTGTTGTACCATGCGTTCGGGTTGTTGGCATCGGTTTTGATTTCCTTGCTGATTAGTTCGAGTGCCTTCTCGGTTTGTCTGGACCCGGCGAGTTTGAGCGCTTCGTTTGACAAGTCGCGGGCATCGGGCATGGTACGGTAGTGTCGTGGTTGAAAATAATGAAGCTTGTGATGGGGGGAGATAGTGAAGAGCGATGGGACCGCCATCCTAAAAGATAGGGATGTGGTGGCGGATGTCAGCCCCCGGGTTCTGATGTGATGAGCGACCGGGCGTCATGAACCGGGGACCAGTACAAGAGCGAACTCTTCATCCCCCGCCTCCCGTTCGTTGATGCACCGGGCGGTGTGGCGGAACATTCGTATCCGAATCCTTTTTGCATCCTGCGATACCTTTTTTGCTTCTCAACACACCAATCCACACAACAAAGAAGGGGAGTGGGTATGGACTTTCTGACGATTATTGCCATAATTATCGTCCTGATAATACTTGTCGTGCTCATCGCGTTAAGCATCAGGATTGTCAAACAGTGGGAACGTGTGGTCGTGCTGTTCCTGGGAAAATTTGTTGGGATACGAGGGCCCGGGCTGGTAATAATTATCCCGCTCCTGAATACGATCCCGTACATTATTGACACCCGGGTTCTCACAACCTCGTTTAATGCCGAGCAGACCCTGACAAAGGATACGGTGCCGGTGAATGTCGATGCCGTCCTGTTCTGGCAGGTCTTTGATGTGCAAAAAGCAGCGCTTGAAGTACAAGCATACAAAGAGTCCGTGCTTCTTGCCGCACAGACAGCACTCCGGGATGTTATTGGCAAAACCATGCTCGCCGATATGCTGGCAGGGAGAGAGATGATTGACCATGAACTCCAGAAGACAATCCAGCGAAGGATTGACGGCTGGGGGATCAATGTTTTGTCGGTGGAGATACGGGATGTGGAAATACCGGCTAATTTACAGAATGCCATGTCCATGCAGGCACAGGCGGAACGTGAACGGCAGGCACGGGTAATACTGGGCGATTCCGAACGCCAGATTGCCAAGAGTTTTGAGGATGCTTCAAAGACCTACGCGGGCAACCCGACCGCACTCCACCTCAGGGGGATGAATATGCTGTATGAAGGATTGAAGACCAATAATTCTGTCCTGATTCTCGTTCCTTCATCTGTCCTGAATACCATGGGACTGGGGGATACGACCGGTGTCATTGCACTCGCACAGAACTTAAAAAAGCAAAAAGAGGAAACTCAGATCGATCCGAAAGAATAATGGAAATCCCCCGGAAGAAGTGTTTGATCTGGCAAACGGATTCCTGCTGGAATGCCGGGGGGTCTGACCGTTCAACGAACGGTTCGCGTGTCCTCGCGTGAAATCATTTTCCTCGTTTGGGGACACAGGGCGATCGTGTTTGTGCATTGAGTTTACCTGAATATGGTCGGGGAATGCAGGTACTACGGGCATCTTTTTATATGGTTATTGGCAATCAATCCCCATGGAAAAGAAACTACAAACCCCCCGTGTGAAACACGACCGTCCGATTTGTGAGCAGTGCCAGGCAGCGAGTATCAAGGTAAGACCCGACGGGAGCTATTCGTGCAACCATTGCGGGTATGACAGCACAAAGGGCAGGAAGAAGTAATTATTTTTCATATACTTTTTTTTGTACGGTAAAGAGCGAACACCCGTACCCAAACCTTTCTGCATCCTGCCATGCCCGGTTCGAGGGGGCTGCTGGGCGCGGATCGTTTTACGGCACCGGGGCTGTGCGGTGGAGGGTGTGCCGGGAGTTTTGGTTGCTGGTGTGCGGGTCTGTGGGTTTCGCGGGTGTACGTGAGGGGGGGTTTGGTTGGAGGTAGAGTTGAACGATGGTGAAGTAGATAATTGAGGGAACAGCAATCGGAAAATTATATTATGGAAATCTGGCATTATTGACCGTTTTCGACTATCAAGGATTATATAGAGATAATCCGTAATGTTTCATGAGAA
>JAPKXU010000171.1 GCA_026394655.1 Methanoregula sp.
ATGGCATATGACCTGTATGTCATCACCGATGAGCAAATTTCAAGGGGACTTTCCCACGTGGAGATTGCCCGGCAGGCAATCGCCGGTGGGGCAGATGTAATCCAGTTACGGGACAAGACCTCCGGGTGCCGTGATCTTGCCCGCATCGGGGGGGAGATCAGCCAGATCGCACGGAAGACCGGCACCCTGTTTATTGTTAATGACCGGCTTGATGTGGCGGTTGCCTGCGGTGCGGATGGCGTGCATGTAGGGCAGGGAGATCTCCGCGTGGATGTGGCGCGGCAGATCGCCCCCCCGGGTTTTGTTATCGGTGTCTCGGTGGGGAGCGTCAAGGAAGCGGTGCGGGCAGAGGCGGATGGAGCGGATTATATCGCGGTCAGCCCGGTGTTTTCTACGGGTTCCAAGCAGGACGCCGGACCGGGTCGCGAGCTTTTAGTGCTGCGGGCGATCTGTGCACAGGTCTCATGCCCGGTGGTTGCGATCGGCGGGATCAACTGTTCCAATGTGGAGGAGGTTGTGCGTGCGGGTGCGGATGGCGTTGCGGTGATCTATGCGGGTGTCGGGAGCCCGGATATTGCTAATGCTGTCCGGGAGATGCGGGGGATTGTGACGCGGGTAAAGGAGAGGGTGCTGCATGGATGAGCGCGTGCCGCATCATCGTTGATATGAAAAAGCTTCGAACGGCTTTTTCTGCTGTTCGTTTGTGGCACACGGGCATCATGACTGTTTTTTTTAAGGAACATTTTTCCCGGAAATACCAAGGCTGTCAACGGCAGTCAAGTCTTCCAAAATCCTGAATGACAGATAGTCTGATAATGTACCCGGAATAATGGGATGAGTGCACACGCATTGCACGCGGGAATCAGTATGGAAGTCGAAGAACAGATCATTAATGAACTGCACCATGTGCCACGGCAGCATTATCGTGAGATCCTCAATTTTATCAGAACCGTGAAGAAAAAACCCGTTGCGATAACAAACCAGACCGCTATCGCAAGCGAATCTTCCCTCGCAAAAGACTGGCAACGCCCCGAGGAGGATGAGGCGTGGGCAAATTTGTAAAAGGGGATGTAGTAGTCGTTCTGTTTCCTTTTTCTGATTTGAGCAATGCGAAGAAACGTCCGGCTCTCGTAATCGCAGCACTGAGTGGAGACGATGTAATTCTCTCACAGATTACAAGCCGCAACGTATCTGACCAATACGCTATTACGATCCGGGAGAATGATTTCTCTTCAGGATCACTTCGGCAGGAGAGCAATGTCAGACCAAACCGGTTGTTTACCGCTGACAGTCGGATTATCCAGTACCCGGCAGGACACGTAAACAATGAGGTAATGGAGCGTATCATCGACCAAATCATCAGCATACTGAAGACATAATTCGAATAATCCCCGAAGTGACAACAACCGGTTCCATTCTTCTCCACATGGAGGAGATCGATTTGCAGCCTTGGAGATGAGGGGATTTGTCACGCGGGCAAAGGAGAGGGAAGTTCATGGATGAAGATTCACGGCTCCGGTTTGCCCTCCACGAACATCTCGCACGACACCATCACTTCGATTTCAGGCTCGAACGGGATGGCGTGCTGAAGAGCTGGGCGGTGCTAAAAGGACTGCCGGAGAAGCCCGGCGAACGGCGGCTTGCTATCGAGACAGAGGATCATCCCCTTGACTATATCAGTTTTGAAGGGACGATCCCGGAGGGGGAGTATGGTGCCGGCAGCGTGAAGATCGCAGATCACGGCAATTACGAACCCCTCACGTGGACCGATGACCGTATTGAAGTCATCCTGCACGGTGAAAAATTCGCTGGAAAGTTTATTCTCCTGCGGTTTAAAAAGGCGGGGGAGAAGGAATGGATTGTACTAATGGGGAGAGGCTGATGGGATCAGGAACAGGATCGGGAGGTATGCGGGCAGATATGATCATATGCCCGGGAGTCTTCGATCTGCCCGTAAAACTGCCGTGAGATCGGGATCCGTGGATAGCAAGCGGTGAAAAATCCCGGGCCCCCCTGCAATACCTTTTTTAGATTCCGACAGGAAACCGGATCACTATGTCTCACGGTGCAGCAACAACCCGGTATATCCTTCTCGCGGCGCTCCTCATCACAGGAATTTTCATACTCGCTGCCGGGTGCAGTTCATCAACCCCCGCGTCAATCGGCGCAATCATTCCCACCCCATCTGCAGTGAATGTTTCTATCCAGCCGGATATCACCCGGTACACCCTTGCCATGTCGTCCGCGCCGGGCATCGGGCTCTCCCCGC
>JAPKXU010000278.1 GCA_026394655.1 Methanoregula sp.
ATACGGTTAAAGAGCGGTTGTTGAAAAGCGATGGCACTTACGAGCGGCAGAAGACCCCACCGCACAAAGAGCCGGTGAACGCCCAGTCATGGCTCGTCTCGCACCGGGGGATATGGTACAATGCCCACCAGTGAAACCCCAGTTGTCGTGAGTGGCGCCTGCCGGTTCGGCGCACAGAGGTTATTACCGCTGATCGATGCATTTACAAAAGAGATCACTGGCGTAAAGAACGGGCGGGATATCGAGCACATCCACCGCATGCGTGTGGCTTCACGACGCTTACGAGCGGCGCTGCCCCTCTTTGCCCCGTGTTTTTTAAAAAAACAATTCCGCATATTGATGAGGGAGATAAAAAAGATCACCCGTGCTCTCGGAGAGGCGCGGGACCTGGATGTCCAGATCGCGTTTTTGGAATGGTACTTAAAAGAACTTCCTCATGCGGGAACAACGGATGCTGTGGATACCCCGGACATGGCATCTGCACCCCGAAAATCTGACCCGCCCGTTGCAATCGCTCTTTTGGTGTCCCGGTTACAACAGCGACGCGGGGCACTCCAGAAGAAGGTGCTCTCGGCATTGAGTGAGCTGGAACGGAGCCATGCCATTGACGAGATGCAGGGTACCCTGCGGGAAATGGTTCCGGTTACCCCACGAACGAGACGACACCCTGCAATGCATGGCATCCCCCCTGTTGCCGCTGAACGCATCAGCCATGGGATCCTTGACCTGTTCGTGTACGAACCATGGGTCAGGACCCCGGATGCAGTCGCTGAGCACCATGCGATGCGGATCGCGGCAAAACGGCTCCGGTACACGATGGAAGTGTATGCCCCTATATACCGGCTGGAATTTAAAAAACCCCTCAGCAGGATCAAGAAGATCCAGACGATCCTTGGGGATATACACGACTGCGATGTCTGGATTGACCAGATCTCGCTCGAAATTGTAAAAGAAAGAACCCGCGTGCATTCAGTAAAGGATGTGAACAATACGCGTTCAGCCACCATCCTCTCCCTCAAACAGATTCTCACTGACCGGGAACGGAAGCGGGCGCAGCTGCACCGGGGTTTCGTGCGGTTCTGGGATTCGCTTCTCCGAACCCGGTTCTGGGATACCCTGCGAGCCTCGCTGCTATCTGACATCAAGGTCGGGTTCTTCCCGCGAAAGCCCCGCACCTCTGCTGACGATGCGACTGCGGCAGAGACCGCAGAACGAGCGGCAGTGACCCGGCTCGCCATGGTCTATCCCGACGGTGTCGAACATGCCGGGCAGGTGGCATTTCTCGCGCTCCAGCTGTTCGATCAACTCCTGCCGCTGCACCATCTTGACAGGCGGGACCGGCTCATGCTCGAATATGCCTGCACCGTTCATGACATCGGGTGGACGTTCGGGCAGAAACGACACCAGGTACGAAGTGCTGAAATGATCTACTCTGATGAGACGCTGCCACTGGACATCCGGGAGCGAGGTATTCTCGGGCTCGTTGCCCGGCTCCACGCTGGGAGGTGTCGGACGGACCAGTGGGGGTATTTCCAATGCCTCTCTTATCAGGAGCAGTCCCGTGTACGGGCACTTGCTGCGTTGATCCGGATTGCCGATGGGCTTGACTATCGCCACCTTGGGATTGTGCAGGGGATCCACTGTACGATCGGGGATGCG
>JAPKXU010000212.1 GCA_026394655.1 Methanoregula sp.
TCAAGCCGTGCATGGAACTGGATCCCGTAATCGATCCCAAGACCGATCATGACCGGGAAGGCACCGAGCACCGCCATGTTCAGCTGGATCCCGGCAAGCCCCATGAACCCGAGAGCAGTCGTAAGCCCGATCCCGACAAACAGGACCGGCAGGAACCGGTGGCTTACGTAGGCAAAGAGGATGCCCATGACAATGACCATCAGGATCATGGCACCGCCTATGAGGACTCCCATCGATGAACCCATTTCAGCCTTCATCTGTGCAGAAAAAGCCGGACTTCCCGAAACTGAGATCTTCACACCCGGTGGCGGGTTATCATGGGCAATAAGGGATTCCACATTATTCAGGGCGGCAGTCTTTGCCTCTTCAGACAATGCCTGCGTGAGTGAGATCTGGACTAATGTCAGGACATTGGAGGGAATGGCAGTGCTTTTGATCGCGGGGGACAGCTGGGCAACAATAGGATCAATCTCTCCTTTGGACTGTGGCAGAACGCCGCCATTAGCACTTTTCAGGAGGTCCGCAATACCCAGACAGGATTCGACATTTTGCTGCTGGCGAATATCCCCTTCAAGAGTATCGAGGTACTTGAGCGTGCCCGGGTTGAGCGGATCGTTTGTTTCGACAATAAGAATGAGTACATCTGATGAGAACGTGTCGGTATAGTGGTTATTGAGAATACCCTGCGGGGAATCCTTGTTCAGGTACGTATCATTACCGGTTTCCATTGTGATGAGCATCACACCATAGAGTGCAACGATTAAGACCAGCCCGATAATCCCGGCAATGAGCCGGGGATGATGATTGATTGCCTGTGCAAGTTTTCCAAATATCTGGTCTATCATGAGAACGCTCGCCAGTTCTGTGGGATGAAAAGTATTCGGGGATGAATGAGGGTATAATCCTCTCCATTCAAGTGATCCAACGTTTTCTTTGGAGATGGAGAATTCAGTCCTGACATGGGTATACCCGCTTACTGGGCGGTTATTTTCCTGCGATAGAGGAAATAACCGCCCGCGATCACGACAACTGCGATGATGCAGAGGACGAGCGGGTTTGTGAGCATATCAAAGATGCTCTTTGCAGGAGTGACCTGGACCCGCACTTTCATGGGGTCCGAGATGACGGTGTTGTCGAGTGCGTCCCGGTACCGCACTTCTGAATCCAGACCATATTCTTTCACGGTGGCTGCCTTGTCAACAGAGACGACAAAGTCCGCCGCCCGCGATTCGCCGGGGGCGAGGGTACCTAAAAATGCGGTATCATCGTTACTCGTGAACGGGTCAACCGCGCTGATCCGTGCCTGCACACTATACGCCGTTGCTCCTCCGGTGTTCTGGTACGCGACCCGGATCACCTTCTTCTCTCCGGGTGAGACCTGTGATTGTGATGAGGTTATATTGAAATCAACTTTCTTGCCGACAGGAACCCCAATCGTGTCACTATCGGAACTGACGAAGTCCCCTTCTGAATTTTTGTAATCAACGTACACATCGAGCGGATATGACTTGGCTTCGGC
Source organism: Methanoregula sp. (assembly GCA_026394655.1). GTDB lineage: Archaea > Halobacteriota > Methanomicrobia > Methanomicrobiales > Methanospirillaceae > Methanoregula. Next base: position 1,520 of record JAPKXU010000212.1, read on the forward strand.
GTCGTTCGAAACCGTGACCTTAAACCGGCAGTTGGCAGTTGCGCCGACCGGGAAGTCGCCGACGTAGACGCTGCTTTCGGTGGGGATGACCGGGCTCTGACCATTTCGGGAAAGTTTTATGACAGCTTTCTGCCCATTGTCGTACCCGATGTTTTTCACTGTGAGGTTCAGGTACCCTTCATTCCCCACATTGAGGTGAGCGGTTTCGACAGAGAGTACACTGATCTGGACTTCCGGTTTTATGGTGATCTGGAGGTTGAACGTCGTATTTTCGTTCTTGTAGGTATATTGGATTGTCTCAGTGCCGAACTGTTCTGCCTGGTAGAGGTATGTATAACTGAGATTTACTGGGAGGGTGTAGGTGCCGGCAGCGGCATCCTGGGTCACCTTGCACTTGAATGTGGCGATGGCACTGGTGCTCGCCTTTAAGTCACCCAGCATCTGGGGATCGGATTTGATAACAATGGGAGCGCTTCCGTTATCTAAGCGGACGACGAGGTTCTTTGCGGTGTTCGGCAGATCGTCACGGTCAACGATGCCAGACTGGACGAATTTGAACTCGTTTAATCCTTTGTTCTCGATGACGACTGCAAGCGAGAGATCGTCTCCGGCACTGACTTCGTTTGTCCCTGAGATATACGCGGTAAGTTCCGGGCTTCCTGCCATGTATCTCGAACCTGCACTGGCAGGTGCGGTCGCGATGAACAGGACTGCTATGCTTATGAGAATGATCGACCACAGCAGGTTGTTGCCCCACCCCAGTTTGAGCCGGTAATTGCTACAATCAGTATTTTTCTGGTATGCTCTTTTTTCATTGACGCTCATAGATGGTTCACGTTTTCCTGAATTGTTGCTATCAATGTTAAAACCAATACTATTAAAACGTTTACAGGATTGACTATACATCTTGATTATAAATAAAACCAGATTGACAGGTTGGAGAAACACAGACGGGCGATTATATGGAGAAGAATTTGTGAGGAAGTGTCCAAAAAAAGAAAAAATCAGCGAAGCAGATCCTGAAGTGCGTCAATACGTTGGCGCAGGATCTTTTCCCGCTCGGCAAAATCTGTAATATCTGATATAGTGATATAGATGCTGGTAATAGTACCATTTTTTGCAGCGGTAATTTTTCCATGGAGATAGCGATGTTTGCCATCTTTCCGCCGTGTCCAAATCTTGAATTCGCCCGGGACAGGAGAGTCCAGCTGGACATTTTTGAAGATCTCTTCAATTCTCTGTAAATCTGTAACCGGGACAATTTCTGAATCAATTAATGCCTTTTTATTTTCTGTCAGGAGTGTTCCGCGAAGGCCCATCTCAGCCATCTCTTCAGCGGAATAGCCGGTAATCTCTTTGATACGACGGTTGGAGAATACAATTTTATCATTTTCAACAATGATGAGTCCGTCCTGGATGTTATCTGCCATCATCCTGAACCGCTGCTCGCTCTCACGCACTTTCTCTCCCTGAGTTTTAAGCTCTGTGATA
>JAPKXU010000133.1 GCA_026394655.1 Methanoregula sp.
CGTTCTGCGCCAGTGCTGCTCATCTGGGATGATCAAAATGTTGTTGAGACGGTGACGAACAGCTACGGACACTTTGAAGAAATACTGACACTCCCCCCAGGAAAACATAAAATCCAGGCAATTTTCAACCAAACAACACAATATCCGATCAACCCTTCCGCAAGCACAATTGTCGAAGTTGATATCCCCCGGATAATAATTCCTGGAAATCTCACTATACACATCACTCCGGACCAGGTAATATTCGGAGATATACTCAACATCAGCGGTACATTATCTGCAGAAAAAAATGCTGGAGAAGGAGTTCAGATCTATATCGATGGGAAGAAACTCGATGCAGGAAGAACAGACAAGGGAGGAAATTACTCTCTGAAATATCCCATCGATCGGATTACTGCGGGAGTACATTTTGTGAATGCAGTATCAGGAAATTTCCGGACCGGGACTGTAAGTATTCTTGTAATCCCTGTGAATTCTCAAACGTCACTCACGGCAATACAGACCCCGGGTACCGCTCGTATCGTATGCTACGGAAATATCAGAGCACAAACCAGATCCATCAGTTTTGCGCCGGTCACACTTTCCTGGGATAACGGAACTATGATCAAGACTAATACTGATAAATCTGGAAATTTTTCTGAAGTGATCATCCTCCCCGCTGGCACCCACCTTATCCAGGCACAGTTCAACAACAGCGACACCTTCCCGCTTTATCCCTCAACGAGCATTCCGGTCGAGATCAATATCTCCCCCGGACTCTCCCTTAACGTCAGACCGGCGTCGGGCATCTATAAGGACACCCTCACATTTGAAGGAACACTCATCCGCGCCGATAATCTTGAAGGAGCAGTCGACCTGTTCCTAGACACCAATTTCCTCGCTACCACAAAGACAGACAGTACAGGGCGATATATTCATAAAATGGTGATTGAACAGATGCTTGACGGTAAACATACAGTGCAGGCGCGATCAGCCGATCTCTCCTCTGGTGTCAGGACATTCACTGTTCTGCCAGTTCATTCACGGACCACATTAACCGTCACACGGGTAAACAACTCCGCACTCTTTGAATGTAATGGCACGGTCATGGCATTTGACCGGCCAGATGATGTCATCCTGCGACCGTTGAGCATACGGGACGTCCTCGATATTATCGCCACATTCACGTTGACTACTGCAAAGAGACCGGTCAGTGCTGCCCCAGTAGCACACATGGTCAACAACGTAACCCTGCTAGAGATGCAGACCGATGCTTTTGGGGGGTTCTCTCGCGTTGTTGCGCTCCCGACTGGCGATAATATCGTCACCGCCCGGTTTGTCAACAATCGTTTCCCGCTATTCCCTTCAAAGAGCAAAGAGATCTCATTGAATCTCCCATCAGCGAACCTGTCCCCGTTGGAAAATATCCGTAGTTCCCCCAGCGACATGCTTGTGTCAGTCAGTATAGTAGCTGTAATCATCCTCGTTTTTACAGGCGGATCGATCTTCTACTTAAAACGGCGATCGATATTGTTCAGGATTACACAAACACCCGCAGCACTCAGTCTCGAACCGGAGACTCTCGCTTCAGCCGAAACACTATCCAAAGAGATTGAAGCAGCTGATTCCTTCCTCGCATCCGTCTCCCCACCAGATGTAAACCTGGTCTCCACCGATCCCATCCTCGCCCGCTATATCCGGATCCTGAACGAACAGGGGCTGAGTACTGCCGCACGGGCAGTCTACGTGCATTTTACCGGAACCATCGCGCAGAAACTGCACATTCGCCGTCACCGGACTCTCACCCCGCGCGAATTCCTGCGGTCATGCGACACGAAACCGTTCACTGGTACGTTCTCAACATTTGTCGCTATCTACGAACAGGTTAGGTATGGCGGAGCCAGGACTCCCGCGAAGGAACGCGAATTTGAGGAGTCGGTGATGAAGACGGATGAATCTCTGGGTGGTGAAGAAGATTAGGGCGGCCTTCTGGTTCGCAGGACTTGTGCTTCTCTTGTCGGCACTTATTCTCGTAGGGAACCTCTCTACAAACAGCCTTGATTTCTCACGGTATAACACCGGCTGGAACGGCACCTCACAGTTCTTCTCAGATCTCGACCGCCACCGTGTGGTCGAGATCTCGGATTCTACACAGCTCACCGCATACCCAGCCAACGCCACACTCCTGATCATTGCGCCATATCGTCAGCCGACAACCGGGGAGCTTGCAGCATACCACGCATTCATCGAACGGGGTAACACGATCATCCTCGCCGATGATTTTGGGACTGGCAACGCCATCCTACGCGGCATCGGGAGCCGGATCTCGATCCTACCGGGCAACGTATCCAGCATCGACCGGGAATATGCAGACTCGTACTCTGCGGTTGCCTATCGATCAGCCAATGTAACCCCGGTGCAGAACATACAAAAAATCCTGCTGAACCGTGCCGCCCCGCTTGAGGGAGGCAAGACGCTTGTGCGGACATCGAGCATGAGCTGGATCGATGAGAATGGCGACCGTCGGATCAACAATAACGAACAGATGGGCTCGTTTGCCGTGATCGCGGCGGATGAAATCGGCAACGGCAGACTCATCGTTATCTCTGACCCGAGTATCTTCATCAACTCAATGTATGCCGAAGACGCAAGATGGGACAACCGACTGCTCATCAATAATCTTGTGGGCGGGGATGGTGCGATACTCGTTGACGGGACAAACTCGCGCACCCGAAACGCAGAGGGATTAAATGAAATACTTCATGTCATAAGAACCACATTATTAATAGAACTCGTACTCTTCGGCGTGCTGATGCT
>JAPKXU010000311.1 GCA_026394655.1 Methanoregula sp.
AACGGGGTCCCTGCAGATGCTCACGGTTGAAATTTCGGCATTTTTAACGGGTGAACGACCTGCAATCGATATCCGCCAGTCACTTCACATGCTTCTGGAATTCATCCTTCCCGATATTAGCCTGCTTGAGAATTGAGAGCAATGTACCTGGGGCGATCTCTGGATGGTTTGGAACTGTAACGAGACGGTTGGTCTCCGGATGCAGGAGATGAATATGGCTGCCGGTCTGACGTACCGGTTTGAAGCCAAAAAGGGCAAGGATTTTAATTATTTCAAGAGCTGACAGCAGAGGAATTTTTGACAAGATTATCCACATCGATGTCCAGGTAGGTCAGCTTGTGGTCCCCGGGGGTTAGTTCGATCAGGAGTTGGTAATGCTCCTCAAGTCCTTTCTTGAGGTTCTGCATTGCCTCCTCTTCTGACAAGCCCTGGTCAGCAACATTCGTGAGGAGATCGACGGCCACAAAATATTTTCCTTCCCTATGGACTTCAATGAGAGTTTTCATATGTATGTAGTGTTTTCTGGGATTTTATAAGTGATAATAGTATGCGAAACTGTATATGAGGGAATAAAAACATCCCTACCCCACCACATCAAACGTCTTCGCGAACGACGTCCACCGCACGTCCTCACCGATGTTGAACCGACCGTTGACCATCAGGTCCTTACCGATCGAGTTCACATACCCGAGCTCCGTAGTATTACCAATACCTGCCAGACTCCTCGAACCGAAGCTCATCAATCCCATTCCCGAACCTGAACCAATAGCAGTAAATCCAAACGTATCAGGCATCTCTAAATCACCCTGGGCAACAGACCCAACCGAGCGATACGCCAGGTCATCAGCCATAAACAGAGTGTGTACAAAAACCGTCTCACAATACGGCGTCGCGGTAAAGTTCGCCCCTTCGGCACCGAGTGAATCAACCCCGCACGTCACACCGGAAGCAGCAGCCCCGCAAGAGTGCAGCATCATGCTCTCCTCGTAGATGCCGGGCCCGGACGTTTGCACCTGGCTTACCGTGTCAAAATGAACGATGTCAGAATTGTTAAGCACCTGCGATCTCTCGTACTGCGAAGGGCTACAACAATTCTGTCGCAAATACGTATCAACTCAAGCCAAAATGTAGCCCCGGGAAAGATGTGAAAAATATCGAGTTATCTACAAGGCTGCATCATCAATACCCGTTACAACCTTGTAATCAATACCAATCGCTTCAAAATGCTTTTTTCCGCAGGTTGTTTTTGCTTTTTCCAGTCCTCTGAGTCCAAGAGTATCTTTCGTCCCTTTTGTCTCCCGAATCATATAGACTATGTTTCCATTTTGTTTGAGAATTGCCCAATCAGGATTATACTGCCCAACGGGTGTCGGGACTCTGAACCAGGTTGGAAGCTTTATAAAATACTTGATATCCTCAAACGATTCCAGATTTTCTGCGAATGACTTCTCAATTTGTGAGTCATACATAATGTAATCGTATAACGATTTCGTGGTAGGGACAATACGATCGTTGATGAACTCTTTTTCATGTTCCTGTGTTCTGAACCGAGTCATTTCATAGGCAATTTCGTTTAATCGTTCGTATTGTATCCCCACAATGATGATCCGATGGAGGTCATCCTGAATGCACTTCACCGTTGCATCAATAAATTGCTGGGGATTTGCGACAAAATCATCGAGACGACCGGATCTTTTGAGAATCCCAAAGATTGTATCTCTCGTCAGTTCAACTCTGTTCTGAAGATATGCTAG
>JAPKXU010000098.1 GCA_026394655.1 Methanoregula sp.
CCGGCTTCTATTGCGTTCATGATTCTGGGAAAGATGAGCATTGCAGGTCTGCTGGAAAAACGGCGGGATATCGGGGTACTGCAATCGATTGGCTGGACCCGGAAGGATATCATGGTGCAGGTGACCGCTGAATTTTCCTTAAAAGTATTTACCGGTTGCGTCATCGGAGTACTGGCTGCAATGGCTTTCGCAGCTACGCTCGGGGCGGTCGCGGTGCAGGTCCGTCCGACCGGACTGGAAGAACCGGTCGCAATCAGCGCGCCGCTCGTCATATCGCCGCTCATTGCTCTTGGGTATTCGGTGCTGGTATTCTGTATCGCGCTCGCGGTCTTCGTTTTTGTGGGCCGGAGAATGGTATCCAGAAAACCCGGTGAGAATCTCCGGAGCCTGTAGGGTTCGCTACGACCGAATCATAACCTGCTTCTTTGCAGGACTTGAATGCCAATGAAACGATTGGTATAACAGGGATTGAAAAAGAGGGGTTGAGGTGTGTGACTTCAATCGGTGTTTACAGCAGGATCCCGGTCAGGTAAGCCAGTTGGCAGACCCCGGGTGAAGATCGACTTTTCAAAGGTCAAGAAGCTACAAGAGAAGTAAAAGGTATCAGAGAACGTGGCTCGGAAGATTTGTGGGTATGCGGCAACGACGTTCTACAATGCCAAGAAGAACGCCAATAACAGTATGATGAAAGAGATTGAAGGGAAAGGACCCACTTGATACATTTTCGCTTTGTACATTCCATAGATTTATGATATGAAATTAATTATACAATAGTTGTATGAGGATATCTTCCGATTCAACAACACCGATAAGGGATTATGTTCAATCTGCCATTGCACAAATTAAGGATGCTATTCCCTTGGATGCAAGAATTGATGGTATCATTAATATTCGGATGACAACTGTGGTTCAAAAGGCAAAGGGTGGTGGAATTGATTTACAAGTTCTGAATATGGGAGCTGATGTATCAGCGAACCAAACACAAGAGATCACAATTCCGATCCGCATTCTGACAGAAACAGGACAAGCCGTTGAAGATGCTATGAAAGCTGAAGCTGTATCAAGGAAAGCAAAAGCCGAAGCCGATAGAAAACTGGAAGAAATGAAAAGTGCTGCTTTGAGTAATCCAGCGGTTCAGCCAAGCCACGGTGTAAGACATGCGGATAGTTATCCTGGTGCATTACCTGGTCTCAGATAAAAATAGAGGTTATGCCGAGATAGCTTGGTCATTGTAAGTTACGATACTGGTAAACCGCTCGACCAATATACAAAGAGGCAACCAGTAACCACTGCACAGATAAATGTCGCTATGGTAAAACACAAGCGATATTTACTGGTTTGGGGTTTATCATGAATAATTGGATAAGCCCCATAGAGTATCATTACTACTGTCAGAGCGATTAAAACACCGTTCGTATACATCGTTTGTGTCATCATTTCAATCAAATACACTTTACGAGGGGTATAAATAAGTGTATTCCTGTCAGTAACAATGAGTTGACACACTTTCACACTGCGCAGTCCGATGGGTTATATGCCAACAATGATGATACGATACGTATATGACGAAACGGGCAAACGAATTCAAGATCGATGCGGTATTAGAGAGAATACACCACGCAATGACAGCAGACGGTCAGGGTTTCGGCGAACTGATCTTTTCTATTACAAACATTGGAGATGTGATCAATGCTTCCGAGGTATCAATGGCAATAACGTTTCTGGGTCAATCTGACAAACACCCCCTGCCTTTCCCCGAAGGGATAACGACACTCAAAAAGCTTCAATCGATTGCCTTCAACTCGACTCCGAGTTCCTTAACGCGGGGTTCCGGAGCTGTGATTGTTCTTACGATGAATACCGACGGCAAAGAGATTGCACGAGCGAATGTCCGTGATATTCCATAATTAAAAGAAGGTTATGCATCAGGGTTGTTACGTCCGTTCCCCATATGGTTTTGTCATTATATCGTAAGCAAGTGCACCAATGATACCAGCGATCACAGTGCTGGTACCCTCTTTCATCCAACTCATTGAATCAGTTACAGTTATAGTTGAAAGTGCCCAGAAAAACACCATTGAAAGGATAAGAAGCAAGATCAGCCCAAAGACCCTGCGTATAGCTGGAGACATTGTTTCTTTTCCAAAAACCCCCTGTAAAATACCGAACCACAAGGGTATAAGAGATACAAACAAAAAGATCCCCGATGCCACAAACAGGAGAACAAATTGGGTAACATACGACCCAATGACTATGATTCCGTGAATCACTGTTAAGGACAAGCCGACAAAAAAATAAAAACCAATTTGACTGTCTTTTCTCCGGAAATGGAATATTTTACGATACAAGATGGTGGACAATTACAGTATACGTACGGCATTTTGCTTCTCATTTCTCCTGAAAAGTGTACTGTTCGAGGGGAATTTTTTGAGAATGGAAAACGTTCTGAAGATAAAAAAAATTGATGAATTCTCTCTAAAATGAAGATGCCACGGAGGGAACCCTGTTCCGGAATTTACCGAGTGTCATCACTCCGGTCGGGGTCAGGGTGTAGCGGATGGTCTTTCCCTGCCGTTCTTCCTGTACGAAACCGTCCCGTTCAAGTTTACGGATATGCCAGATGATCGTCGGTGCGGTCACACCGAGAATGCCGGCCAGTTCTGTCTGGTGAATGCCGGGTCTCTGTTCAAGAAGCCCGAGGATCGTCCGGGTCGTGCTGCTTCTCATATGAATAGCAATCTTCTGCTCCGGCATCGCGAACGCTCCGTTGTTTTCGAAATAGTAAAATATTCCCCCGTCCCGCACGGCCGATACTTTATGGAGGGCGGCAAGAACCGCAAGATGGTACCGGAGCGTTTCTTTATTCAGCCCGGTCCGCTTCAATAGTTCTGCGTGATCGATGCCTGAATGTGCCAGAATGAGATCATAGAGGGTTTTCCGGTTTTTATTTTCACACACATTGTTCCTGAGTATCCGCTTGATACCGGAGAGCCGCCTGCGCATACCGGTCTGTACATTTTGCAGGTTGCTCATGATCTCGCACCGGAAAAAAGTGCTGGTACTGGACTGCATCGGCTGCCCGGTGGCGGGACTTGTCGGGACGGCCCGGGAATTCTGCTGGTTCTGCATTCTGGCACACATCCCGCATCCTGTTGCTCCTGGTATTGAATGGCGGATAAGAGTATTCTGTGCACCCATTGTTGCGAATGGACAGGCAATGGGAAACAGGGCAAGACTGACTAGGAACACCATGCAAAACACTACGGTCAGATTCAGCTTTCCCATAATTCATCCTCTCCAGCCTATCATATCTTTTCTTTGTTGTTACCATACTAAAAATCAGTGTGTCCTGATAAGGAAATGGTTTATACAATGAGATCAGGAGAACAATGAATAGTGAGGAAAGAGCAATGAAAATAGGAATTGTTCTGGGAACTAATGAACCGGAAGTTGTGTGGAATGCGTTCCGGTTCGCCGTTAAGGCGCTCACCGCAAATCATACCGTGAAAGTTTTCCTTATGAACAGCGGGGTTGAACTGGAAGAGATCCATAATCCCCGATTCAACATAGAGGAGCAGGTAATTCAGTTCACCCAGAAAAATGGAGAAATATTCGCATGTGGCACGTGTCTGAAATCACGCCACAAAGAAGGGACCGCCATCTGTCCCCTGCATACTTTGGATGATCTTGTGAAAATTGTTGAAGAATCGGACAAAATTCTTACCTTCGGGTAAAACCGAAGAGTAAAGAGCAGGTAAAATGATGAATCCCGAACCGCAGGACGCACAACCCCCGCTCATCTATCTCAACAACGCCGCGACCACGTGGCCAAAGCCGACTAAGGTTCTTGAGGAAGTTGAACGGTGCCTGCGGCAGCCGCTGCACGAACCGGGAAGAACAACGGGTAATGGATCCATGGATTATCCTTCTGCTACTCGTCAAGTTCTCGCAGACTTTTTCCATGCCGGTCCACCCGAGCATTTTGTCTTTACGCAGAACGCCACCGACTCACTTAACCTACTGATTCACGGATTCGCAAAAAAAACCGGTATACCGTTCCATGCGATCACCACAGACCTCGAACACAACTCGGTACTCCGCCCGCTCAATGCGCTGGAGCAGGACGAGGCGATCAAGCTCTCGGTTGTACCGTTCACCGGTACCAGCGTGAATCTTGCAACGATAAAAAAGGCAATCTGCGACGACACGCGCCTTGTCGTCATGACGCATGGGAGCAATGTGCTCGGGTCAGTACAGGATATCAAACCGGTTGCGGAATACCTCCATGCTAATGACATTTTCTTCATCGTGGACGGAGCCCAGACCGCCGGCCACATTCCGGTTAATCTTTCGGACATCCCGGTCGGTGCTTTCGTATTTACCGGGCACAAGGCACTCTTCGGCATCCCCGGCATTGGCGGATTCTTCATCACTGAACCAGATGCAATCGCGATCACCCGGCAGGGTGGCACGGGCACCGATTCACGAACGCTTACCCATCCCTTCGACATGCCTATGCGCTTTGAGGCAGGGACGCACAACTACCCCGGCATCGCATCGCTCTACGCCGGGGTCCGGTTCATCACATCGACCGGTCAGGAAGCAATCGAAAAGAAGAATACGGATCTTACCCGTAGTTTCATCCGCGAGCTCAAGGGCATACAGGGAATCACTATCTATAACAAAAACCCTGACCTCCCGGTCTTATCGTTCAACATCACCGGCATCGACAACCATGAAGCGGGATTCATCCTTGCCCGGGCCTATAACGTGATCACGAGAACCGGGCTCCACTGCGCCCCTCTCGTCCATGAACGCATTGATGGCGGGAACGGGTGTATCCGGGCAAGTTTTTCGTATTTCAATACCCGCGATGAATGCAGAGCAGCGGCAGAAGCAATCCGTGAGGTGGCAGAGAGTGCGAATTCAGAAGTCCGTTCAGACTAAAGTCTGCGTTGACGGCTCGCTTATGAAAGAGTACGTGCTCGATGAACCGCTGACCGGAGGCTTCCTTAAATTTCTGGAAAACTTCGGCACGGTCCGGTTCCTTGACAACCTGAAAAAACCCTATTTCTCGTTTGAAAAAGAGCTGTTTATCTCCATCAAGGGTTTTGTCGGGGACAGTAATGTTGAGGTGCGGTACAAAAAAGAG
>JAPKXU010000312.1 GCA_026394655.1 Methanoregula sp.
AGTCCGCCATAGAAAAAGCCGACCCCCGGGGTCATCAGCATAACAAGAATTGCCGAGACCATCAGCCAGCATGTAACGCCGGTATCCAAAGCCATATGATTCACCTGTGTTAGCTTGTTTGAAAGCCGACCGTTCCCTGCCGTACTGCTCGAACTGTTCGTCCATCATGGATACGTGCATACGAATAATTATTTACTACTCATCACTCAAATGCGAGCGGCAGAAATTATGCGCCAGAACGGTCGACAAACGGTTACCGGATTACAAGTCCGAACATCGTCGACACGAAAAAATTTTGAAGGTTTTAATAGGTAGCGAGGTACCTGTCCAGTTCCCACGGGTGAACCGCGAGACGGAACGCATCAGATTCCATCTCTGTTATCCTCGTGAGATTTTCTACGATATGATTGCCGAGAGTGGTGCAGAGTATCTCATCCTTGAGGAGCGCTGCATGGGACTCCATAAGTGTTCCGGGCAGCATGTCGATGTGAAGCCTCTTCCTTGCTTTTGCATCAAGATGGTAGATATTGGTGTTCGTGCTCTCCGGGGGCATGATCTTATTTTTAATCCCGTCAAGACCCGCAGCGAGCATGCAGGAGAACGTGAGGTACGGGTTGCACATCGGGTCCGGGCTGCGGAACTCTGCACGGGTACTGTTACCGCGTGCTGCCGGAACACGGACGAGGGCGGACCGGTTCGCGGTGCTCCAGGTGATGTAGCAGGGAGCTTCATATCCTGGCACGAGTCGCTTGTATGAGTTTATGGTCGGGTTTGCAACACGCGTGATTGCCTTTGCGTGTTTCAGTATACCGCCGATATAATACATTGCGATGTCAGAGAGCTGGTTCTCACCATTTGGATCGAAGAAAGCATTCTTGCCATCCTTGGAAAGTGATCCATGCGTGTGCATGCCGCTTCCGTTAATACCACCGATCGGCTTTGCCATGAATGATGCGTGGAGTCCATGTTCTAATGCAATGGATTTGGCGGCGAACTTGAACGTCATCACACGATCTGCGGTGGTGAGCGCGTCACCGTACTTGAAGTCGATCTCGTGCTGGCTTGCTGCCACTTCGTGATGGGACATTTCGATCTCGAACCCCATACTGGTGAGCGCGAGCACAATCTCGCGGCGTACATCTTCAGCCTTGTCATTCGGGGCAAGGTCAAAATAACAACCTGAGTCAGAGAACTGTGTTGTTGGTTTCCCATCAACCAGATTAAACAGGAAAAATTCGAGTTCTGGGCCCGTATTGAAAATAAAACCCATTTTTGCTGCTTCAGCCAATGTTTTCTTCAGGATATTCCTGGGGTCGCCATCAAACGGCTTGTTTCCATAGGTGTGGACATCGCACATAAACCTTGCAACTTTGCCTTCCTGAGGTCTCCATGGCAGAATCGAATACGATGCAGGGTCCGCTTTAAGGAGCATATCCGACTCTTCAATCCGTGTGAATCCCTCAATGGATGATCCATCGAACCACGTACCCTCAGTTAGTGCTTTTTCGGCCTGAATAACAGGGATCGAAGCATTTTTTGGCATGCCCAGCACATCAGTAAACTGAAGGCGGATGAATTTCACACCATCAGCCTCAATTTTTTTCAGGAGTTTAGAAACATCTTCTGACATATTGGAAGAGAGGTTCCACCCAATCATATATATATTTATTCAACTAACTTTCCTGAACAAATGTTCATATCCCAGCGAGCAGATGTTCAACATTACTAGATCATTCTTCATAGTGATAATATGTGTGGTATTATTGGTGTAATTGATCGGCGGCGCCAGTGCATGGATGGCACAAAAATCAAGGCAGCACTAGCCATGATGAACGAGCGGGGAAGTGGTGAAGGAGCCGGA
>JAPKXU010000054.1 GCA_026394655.1 Methanoregula sp.
AAGAGGATCGTTCCGGACATCCTGACGGGAGGCACCGGGCTGATCGGCATCCGCATACCTGCCCACCCGCTCGCCCAGCAGGTGATCGAACGGTTCGATGCACCAATAACGGCAACAAGTGCAAACCTCTCTGGTGCAAAAGATCCCGTGACTCCTGAAGAATGCACGGTGCCCCGTGACCTGTTTATTGACGGCGGAAAGTTGCCCGGCACCCCAAGTACGGTGGTCGATCTTACGACAAGGACGGTCAATCGACGCGGGGCGCAGGCAGATGTAATCGAAGCGTTTCTGGGGACGCACTGAGGTCAATATTTTGCTGCCAATCCGCCTGCGCGATTTTATTTGTGATCCTGATGGCTGGATCTATGCTGTCTCGACCTATGACAACGATGAGCGGGTCGGGTGTGTGCTCCGGTATGTACCTGACGAGAATGGGGAGCGGGTCGATCCATCTGGCAGGCGCTATAAAAAATATGATTTTGAAGATGCATTTGCCTTCATCAACAAACATAAACCCCGGTATGCACACCTCGTCCAGCGTATCCCGCTCGGGGATGTGCAGCGGGTGTTGAAGCCGGACCGGGAGATCACACGGATTGCGAAAGTGCATCCCCGCGTGAAAAAACTACTCTCTCTCATCGACCTGCCTTCCGGCACGATCGGGTGCACTGGTTCATTGCTCTGCGAACTGGAGAATGATGCATCAGATATCGACATGGTAGTATACGGGAAAGACTGGTTTACCGCGCAGGAACGAGTGATGCAGGGTATTCGTGCGGGTACCATCGAAGGACTCTCACCCGAAATGTGGCGGAAGGTCTATGACAAGCGAAAACCGGAGATCCCGTACGAGGAGTTCGTGCTCCATGAAAGACGGAAATGGAACCGGGGGCAGATTGACGGAACGTATTTTGATATTCTCTACACCCGGTCATACGATAACTTAACGAGTCTCCCGGTAGGACGGGGGAGAGTCATTGGGAAGATGACGATCGAGGCGATGGTGACAGATGCCTCGCTTGCTTTTGACAGCCCGGCGGTGTATGATGTGGATCACGATACAGTGACAAAGGTGCTCTCCTTTACTCATACCTACAGCGGGCAGGCGCTCGCAGGTGAAGTAATCGAAGCGTGCGGTGTCTGTGAAGATCACGGGGGAGAGCGCTGGCTGATTGTCGGAACGACGCGGGAAGCACGGGGCGAGTACATCATCTCCCGCACGCTGCTTGATACGCAAGAGTAACCAGACGCCAGATTCTTTTCTATCGAATGCAGGCAGACCGTATCCCCTAGATCCGCTCAACCAATCCGTACTTCCGACAGGAGCGAACGGCAGGGCTGATAGGGAAGTGCTCGCGATAACCAAAATACCTGCTCCATCCAGATCCGGGCGATCCTCGTTGCGCTGCTTCATACAGGGTACCCCAGATATCAACAGGCTGTACCGCAAGAGTGGACGTGATCAGAGCAGTTCCGAGAGCCGATGCCCTCCGCTCTCGCACCGCTCTTTATGCCGGCACCGGTTACAGGGCGCATTTAATGGGTGGTGCGGGACTGCACCATCCCGGATCGATCGCACGGTATGGAGCGTCGAAAGAAGCTGCCGCCGGTCCCGGGGCTGCACTGTATGAAACCTCGTCACGCCGTCCGGGATATATTCCACGTTGCCCCCTGTTACAACCTCTCCCGTCATCTCTTCAAGACAGAGCGCATAACCGGCGATCCGGAGCCGGTCTGCGACATAAGTACCGAACGGCATTGCACCTGCGGCACGAATGACCGAGAACGCGCCATCCAGCGTGATCCGGTCCACCATGCCAACGATTCCCTGCTTTTCTGATACAACTTGGACGTCAGTCTGAATGGCAGGTTTCCACCCCGTTGCGGAGCACCGGGTGACGCAGGTTTCCAGAAACGCCTGCTGTACCGGATCGATTGCCGGGTGGACTGCCTGAACCTCTTCCCAGATGGCAGCTGCATCGAGTTGCCTGCCAAGGTGATACGAGAGCTGTTTGCACACCGCGTACCGGTCTGATTCGGTGCGGGGCTCGTCGCGTTCAAAATAATATCTCATTGCGCACGCATGGCAGTACACGAGATCTGAAACCGCTATCGTCGCTCCCTTATCCGGCAGAATTATTCCTCAAGAGATCGTGGTAGACCAACCCGATTATACTTATTGGAATGACTCTGCCTGTCTGTCATAGCAGGGATACCCCACTACAATAGCAGGATAACCAATGTTTTCATACGAAGAAGGTGCATCTTCTATCCATGAGTGCACAGGAAATATCCGTAAATATCCCCCCAACGCTCGATCCCGTCTACAGCAATATGATCCAGATCGCGTACAAGGATGACGAGTTCACATTCCTCTTCCTCCACCAGCTCCCGCAGGTGAACCAGGCACGGGCGAAGGCAATCGTCTCTATCACCCCGAACCATGCAAAGAACCTGCTCGCCGTCCTCTCAAAGACCGTGGCAGACTTCGAGTCAAAGTACGGAACGATCAACAGCCCCCCAGACAAGCAGACGGTTGAGAATGTGACCACGCTGCGCGGGTATTCTTAACGATTCGTGAATATACTTACAAAAAATATCGTGTACGAACTATCCCGCACCGTCAGATATGAGAGTTGCGTGTGTCGCATGTCCCGTCAGTCGGGCGGGGTGATCTTTTTTCTGTATTTTGTTCACGGAGCCGGTCAATGTTCACCGCGTACGCGTGGTTGATCTTCTCACGGTATACCGGCTGGTCTTCAGGAGGAAGCATCTTCAACACCTTGTTTGCCCGTGCAACTTTCTGTTCGACAAGTTTCACGAAATAGTCGTGGTCAAACATCCCACTCACCTTCTGTGATTCGCTTAGCCGCACCATATTCGGCAGCACTTCATCGCAGATGGTTACAATCAATTGCCTGTACGCGTCCTGCATCAGATCTCGTATGATAATTTTCCCGGGAGGTTATGAACTTTCGTTGTTGAAAAACGGCAGAGAATGAATCTGTTTTACCGTCTATGCCCATACACGTCCATCCATGTGACTACCCGATAGAATTTCAGCCACGCCGCAATCGTGACCTTCATTAGGTTTATTACAGCACAAGGCGATATTGTGAGGTATTGCGCCGCCGTGGCTTAGCGGTATAGCGGCTGATTCGTAATCAGCAGGTCGAGGGTTCAAGTCCCTCCGGCGGCTTCAGAACAGAACATTACAATCCCCACAGAAGTGAACTAGTGTCTAAACAATTTAATTGTTATACATAATGCTTGGACATCTTCTTGTCTGCCATTTCCCGCGTAAACTTCCAGTTAATTTTCTTTTTCTGGTCATTTCGTCTATTTGTCCAAGCCGTCACTTCGTGAATCAATGTC
>JAPKXU010000094.1 GCA_026394655.1 Methanoregula sp.
ATTCATCTCGTCTGTTTCAGATATACGCCACATCCCCTTCGGCACGGTCATCTCAAACCTTGCACCTTTTCCCGGCTCGCCCGTCTCAGTAATCGTGATTCCGGTGATGCCAAGGATCTCGTGGGAGATGAAAAGACCAAGGCCGGTGTTCTTCCCAAATCCACGTTCGAAGATCTTCTCCTTCTCATCAGCCACCACGCCATTACCATCGTCCTCGCAGATGAGGACCTGATCACCATCGCGTTCCTCAATAGAGAACCGGATGGCCGTAATCTTCCCTCCGTGCCGCACCGCGTTGTCCATCAGGGTATAAAAGACCTTGGCGATTAGCGGGTCGGCGAATACTTCTGTTCCCGCAGTAAGATCGTTTTTCACTGTGACCCTTCCGAGTGGCACCTGCTTTGCTGCCGTGTCCACGAGTGTTCGGCCGTCCTGCCATGCAGGGGCATGGACACCAATCTCCTCGTATTCCTTGGTGAACTGGATCATAGCGGAGATCCGCTTTGCAGCGGTCGAAACCTTCTGGAAATACTCGTTGCGAGTGGTATCGGGCTCCTTCTTTTCGAGGATGTTGAGGTACCCCATCTGCACCGTCAACTGGTTGTTGATATCGTGCCGGGTGATGCCGGAGAGAAGGGTGAGTTTTTTATTGACTCTTGACAGTGCTTCTTCAGCCCGCTTGCGTGCGGTGATGTCGGAAGTTATACCCTCTGTTCTTACCGGACTACCGTGCTCGTCATAGATGAATTTACTTCTATCCTGAATCCATGCAATGCTTCCATCGGGCCGGACGATGCGACACACTCTCATGGCGGACCCGGATTTTTGTAATTCCTCCAATACCTTATCAGAGATATGCCTGTCGTCAGGATACACAACCTCTGCCCATAAGGAAGGCTTATCGATAAACTCCTGCACAGATCGTCCGTACACTTGTTCCGCCGACGGGCTGATATAGTGGACTTTCATATCCGGCCAGGATAAAGACCAGACTACATCGGTAATATTGTTCAGAATACTGTTGAGTTTTTGCTCACTCATCCGGAGCGCTTCTTCCGCCTTCTTGCGCTCTGTAATGTCCGTCACCAGGTTGAGCGTTGCGGTTTTTCCTTTCCACGGGATTACCGCAGCGGACAGGTAAACCCAGGTTAACATGCCCCCCGCACCAATTATCCTGAAGTCGTAGGCATCGCTGATAAGCTCTCCAGCGATTCGCTTCCTATGGTTCGTAACTACAAGATCCCTGTCCTCGGGCCAGATGAAATCGACAAATGGTTTGCCTTCCAGCTTTCCTGCCGGCACTCCTAAAAGATCCGACATCCTGGAGTTGGCGAAGACAAAAACGTCATCCTGTGCGATCATGATCGCCTCGTTTGCTTTTTCAACCAGTGTTCGGTATTTCTCCTCGCTCTCCCGCAGCGCCTCTTCTGCCCGCTTGCGCTCGGTGATATCGCGGATCGCTCCGATTAGACCGGTGACCGAGCCTTGATTGTCAGTGAGCGAGGCATTATGGAAGATCACATCGTGTAAGATGCTGTGCGAATCCAGTACCTGCTAATCGTATACCTGGATGCCCGGCTTCTCGAATAGTTTGATGTCCGCGGCATGGTAGACTTTCGCAAGTTCGGGTGGGCTGATATCAAATACGCTTTTTCCAATCAGCTGTTCCTTGCTTTTCGCGTAGAAGTTCTCGAAAGCCTTGTTGAACCCCAGGTATCGCCCCTCTCTGTCCTTATAGAATACAGGGATCGGGATGGCTTCCAGCAGTATGTTCAGAAATGACTTGCTCTCCTGCAATGCCCGTTCAGACATAACCGAATCCGTGATGTCCTGGTTGAGCACGAATGCACCCGTGATCTCACCGGCATCATTCTTCACCGGTGCTGCCCAGTTCAGGATAAACTTGTGCGATCCATTAAACGCTTCAATCTCCAGCAGTTCCTGTGTTGTAACCCTGCCTTCATTCACGGCATAACCGAGCGCCCATTCATCGGGGCGGACCATCTCATGAGAAGGCAGTCGCCATGCCTTAAAGACCCCGTACTCCTCCTGTCCTACCTGCGGATGCGCCTCCCAGATATCCTGCCCGGCGGGATTGCCCATTAAGAGCTTCCCGTTCCGGTCAGCGATCCACATGCCGATTGGCAGGGAATCGAAAACCTGCCGGAAACGCTTCTCACTCTCTGCAAGCACCTCCTCTGCACGTTTTCGTCCGGTGATATCGTACATGGTCACAAAGACCTGGTACGGTAAGGTTTCTCCCGTCCTGAACTGGGGCTCGGCATTGGTACTGAGCCATCTCATGTCATCCCGCGCTGGATTGTAAACCCCGACGATCAGGTCTTTAACCATCTTTCCGGAGCGCAACGCGAGCATTGAGGGGTGCTGTTCTACCGGCAGGAGTTCGCCGGTTTCTGACACAATGTTCCAGCGGGGATCATATGAATCTCTTCCCATGAACTGTTCACGGGTCAGCCCGAACATGTCCAGGGCTGCCGGGTTTGCATCAATAAAAGTGCCATCAGCACGCTGGTAAAAAACACCCGGGGCCATACTCTCAAACAGGGTACGGAATTTCGCTTCGCTTTCTGCAAGCACATCTTCCGCCCGCTTCTTATCGGTGATGTCCCAGAAAATGCCAAGCAGACCAACGATCTCCCCTTCTTTGTCTCGTATTGCGGTCTTTATTGTGCGGACCCAGGTCTCTTTTCCATCCAGGAGGTACCCCTCTTCAAACTCCTCTGTCTGCCCGGTTTTTAGTACCCTGAGGTCATTCACCCGGTACCTGGCGGCAAGATCTGCCGGGAATAAATCGGCATCTGATTTACCCACTATCTCATCGGGATGAATGCCGAGGTCATGGCCGAAATTTTCATTGATCGTGACATAGCGGGAATCCAGATCTTTGGTGAAGATCTTTTGCGGAATATTCTCTACAAGTGTTCTGAATTTATCTTCGCTTTTCTGCAGCGAAGTGAGCAGGGTATCGCGTTCCGTCCCCATCCGGGCAAGGTTGATATTACTATAACTGATCCGGGACAAAAAACCTGTCAACTTCACAAGGTAGTCCATCAGTTCCGCTATTTTCTCCCTGCTAAATATCGGGACCCGGTGAAGCGCTGCAAGGTACGCATCCCGGTCAAACCCGTATTTATCAGCCTGTCTGATGAAACCCGATTCATCGATGATATCGTCGTCATAGAAAAACTGGCCGGTGAAGATGTTGCCCATATGCCGGGAGCCTATATAGAGGGGGGTTACTACATCCCAGAGATGGTTCCTGCATTTATAGGCCACATATTCGCCCTGCTTCATGTTTTTTGCCAGTTGGAGATCACTTTCAGTACAGAATCCGGCCGTCCCCGGGTTTACCCGGTGGAATTTTGTGCAGATCTCCTGCCAGCCGGTAGCGACAAGCACCTTTCCCTTCGTGTCAAGGATCGCGGTTCCCATGCCGGTCAGTCTGGTAAAATCATCCATGAGCCGCTGGAGTTTCTGCGAAT
>JAPKXU010000196.1 GCA_026394655.1 Methanoregula sp.
TGAGAACGGCTGCACCGCGTACAGGTCTCCCCACGTGATGGTTCCCTGTTGTATGTCTGTCCGCAGGGAACCCGTAGTGATGAATGACACGTCCGTTGCCATTGCGGCACGCTGACCGTCAGCCACAAGGTCCCCGAGCGCTGACTCACCGGCAGTGTTCTGCACACTGGTGATATCGGCTGCCGCGGTCGCGACGGTCTGGTTCGTTATTGGCGCAACAGTGTTATCAGCCTCTGCGAGGATTTGGGCGGCAGCCGGATCCGGATGCGTGCCGGGCGGACGGTTGGCATAGACAGGGATAATCAGGGCTGTTTTATTCGTGATATCCCGTGTTTTTGGATCGATGGTGAGATCGATTTCGGAAAACGCGACACTGTAACTGTATGCCTGTGTGACCAGCACCGGTTTTCCGCCGCTGTTGTTCAGGTACGCATTCGAAAAATCGTGGGTATGACCAGACAGGACGATATCAACATCCGGGTCAAGACCGGAAACGATATCCGCGACCCTGCCTGTTACAGTGCCATTTGTACGCGTCGGTCCCTCGTACGCTGCCTGTGTCCCGCCATCGTGCAGGAGCACGACAATCGCGTGAACTCCCCTGCTTTGGATAACGGGGACGTACCGGTTGATCGATTCCGTTTCGTTCGCGAACGAAACACCTTCGAGGTTTGATGGTTTCTCAAGTTCTGTTGTCTGCACGGTGTCGGCACCGATGAACGCGATGGGGACTCCGCCCTCTTCGAAGATAGTGTACGGCGCAACGATCGGGGTGTTGTTTGCCGTCCAGACAACATTGGAGCACACATACGGGTACCGGGCACCGGGGAACGGGTCGACAATATGGGGGATCGTGGTCGAGCCGTTTCCCCCGTTCAGTTTCCGCATAAGTTCGGGAATTCCTTTGTCAAACTCATGGTTGCCAAATGTCGCGACGACATTACATCCCGGTGTGCAGGACGTTTGAGTATTCCCGCAGCATCCGTTTGCGAACGTGTTGAAAAAATTGATGGTCGGCTCATCGAGAAGGAGACCAGAGTCCGGAGGGGATGCTCCGACAATATCCCCGGGGAGGGCAATGATTGTCCCGATCTGATCTCCGGTTGCCATAGCGGATTGCAGGTACGAGCCAAGGACAGGAGCACCCCCAGCCGGCTCTTTGTTGAGAGTCTTGCCAGATGGCATCTGCCCGTGAAAATCGTTAACTGCGAGGATCCTGACCTTAACGGGAGAACCTGACGAGTTGGAAGGAACATTGTCATGAGTGGTTCCTGTGAAAAGCACTATGGGCAGCAGGATGATAACGAGAAGGATACAGAACGCGATAAGTACCTGTATCCATGGGTTCATAATCCTGTCACGTGTACCGGGAGCCATACATGGACTGGGATTTGTCCGTTAAAAAAACTGCTGAAAGACACTCCTCTACTGGATGGACAGGAAATATAACGAAGATTTTCCGGAAACTGCGTATCGGACAGCGGCAGGGTATGATCCGGAGCAGTGAATACGATACGAGCTGTCCATGATGTACAGGCGGTTGTTTGGCAGCAACAGCAACCGGAATGTAATGACAGGAATGTGCCCCTGGTTTTCCGGGGAGAGTGAACAACCCCATACTGGTCGCCGATGATTGCAGGGATCCGAATTGGTAAGGGCGCCCCTGGCGATCAGAGTACAACTCACAGATAAAAGCGGAACGATAACGGATGTGGTCAACCGGATACTCCATCTACTCTTCCCGCCATCATAGCCGGCTGCCCGATGGTTCCGGCAAGTTATTTTTCCTGCCCGCCCAAACATATCGTAACCGAGATTTCCCATGACTGATGAACCGGTCCTTGCCACCCGACGCATCCCACGCGAACGTGTCGGTACCATCATTGACGCGATCTACGCGTTCTCGATGACGCTTCTTGTCATCACGATCGATATCCCTTCGAAATACATGCACGCAAAAGATGTCACCCCCGTCCATGACATCTTCATCTCCGTCATACCCGACCTCATCCACTACTTCATCGCGTTCATCCTTCTCGCCATCCTCTGGTACTTCGAGCACCAGCGTTTCATGTCCCTCCGGTACCTCGACCGCCCGCTTCTTTGCATGAACATCGCAAGCCTCGCCATCGTCTGCCTATTACCCTTCACCACGAACCTCGCAGGCGATTACCCCACAGACACCCTCGGCGCCATCCTCTTTGAACTCAACATCTTAATCCTCGGTTCCTTCGCGTGCATCCAGTGGTTTTATATTCAAAAAAAGTGCCACGAATTTGTTCCGGGGCTCAGTGCGGTGTATATCACCCGGGAGATCCGCTGGTCGCTGGTCTTCCCTATCATCTCCATTGCCGGAATTACCATCGCCCTCTTTAACGTCCCAGGAAGTGTTGCGATCTATTTACTGGCACCGTTCATCATGGCAGTCCTGTTCTGGAGGGATCCGGTAAAATCTGTTAAAAAAGAAGGCGGGCAGCCCTGACCGGATTTTCATCGGCGCGAGTAAATGCCTTTTTGGTTCTTGTCGTAGCGCGAAAGAACATGGATGGGAAGGGCTCAACAATCCATCCCATCGTATCGTGGGATTATGGTACCGGAAGAAACACCGGGCCCCTGTATTCTCCCGTGCCATAATCCGGAATACTCATCTATACAGGAAACGGTATGAGCCAAGGGGTATCACCTCTGGTGAATGTATTACACGACCGCAACCGATTGCGCAAGCTCCGGGCTTATAGAGACACGCGTGACGGGAGCCATACAGGAACTGGGTTTTGTCGTTAAAAAAACTGCTGAACGGGACTTCTGTACCGTGCGGACAGGCAATTTAAAAAAGATTTCCGGACCTCGTCCATTCACGCGAGGAGCCGACGGCAAAATGCCTCGCACGCGAGCAGGTGGAGGCGGTCAGATTTCCCTTTCATGCCACTCTTTTCCGAATGCACCATCCAATGTTGCAATATCGATTTCGGTCCTCACGTCATCTCCTGACTCCCCACATTCAGGGATCCCACAAATATCCAAAAAAATGGCGTGTTACCGGGTATCTCATTCCCGGCTTTGGGGATAACTCCCAATTTCGGAAATATTTTCACCGTTTTTTATCGGGTCCACCCGGTCTATGGCGCCAGTAACCGTTGCGCGAACGGCTGGCATTCGAGGAGGTGGGGGTGATCGGTCTCCGATGCATTCCACGCACCGGCATACAAGACAAGAAGCGCATTATCAAGCGCAGTATCATATTCCTCGGGTTTGCCGAACTTCGGGTCAGGGACCTTTGCAAGCATGCCGGCATCTTCGGGAGGGAAGACAAGGAATGATTCCGGTTGTACCAATGACTTGTCGAGGCGTTCAGACTGCTCTTTGACTATCGCAAACGCGTGCTGTAAAGAGCGTGGCGCACTCGCATCGCTCAGGTGAGCAATTGCCGATTCAGCACCTCGCGCCGCAGCGAGGAATTCTCCTTCGGCAAACCGGACGAAAACCACCGCAGCGGAATGTGCAGGCTCTGCACCCGTCAGGACAAGCACATCACGGGTCTTCTCAACATAGGATTTGAGGAGGGGGTCAGCAAGTTCTTTTTTATCCAGCACCGGTGCGCTGGCAACGCCAAACCGGTACTTGAGCCGCACGAGCAGGATCGAGAGACTCACGGCATACAACACCTCAAGGACAACCGCAGAAAAATTGTCAATTGGAAATCCTAAAAAGATGAAGGAATATATCGGCGTTGTAAGTGCCACAATATCCTTTCTCGGTCGTATCCACGCAAGGTAGGCAAGTATACATGAGGCAATGACACATCCAAAAATCGGGACCCGTATGTCAACCGGCACATTATACATCCAGAAGAAAATTCCAATGAGCGCTCCCCCGAATGCAAACAGGGGAATCGCATACTCCAACGATCGATTCATCGTTTTGGCTTTTTTTATAATATCCACGGACATGAACACCAGGCTTCCTGTAGAAAAAAATTTCTTTTAACTATAAAGTTACTCGAACCGGTCCCATAATTTACGGGATTATTGATCCTTTTTGGATTTTTTGATCTTCTTAATGGAGATGCAGTTGATAACCGGTTCCCCGGCGGCGATGTACCTGCGGATAACCTGCCCGAGCACTTCAACCACGTCATTCACCTTCACGTCCTCTTCAGGACTCGTGAACATCTTCACCGAGATCGCACCGGAACGGTCTGCGACAAGGTACTGGGGACGGTTCAGGAACTGGAAATACACCCGTTCCACCACACCCTCAATCCGTACCGGCTTTCCGATCATGCTCTCGTTGATCAGTTTGATCCGCACCGTCTTTGCCACTGCCTCATACTGGGGTTCCATTTCGGCATACTCGCGGCGGCTCATGTAATTAAGAGCCATAGGGATTATAAGAAGCATGAACAGTCCCGGGATCAGCCAGATCAGCTGTGACCGTACCTCGGGACTATAGACTGACGCAACAAGTAAAAAAAAAGTGAAGATTACAAACACCGCAATCGCGAGGATTGAAACCTTCACATTGACATTTCCGATCTTCATCGGAAAAAATATTTGTTTTTAATCTACTTCAGTGCTGCGATCTCTTTACGGAACGCAACCCAGTAGATAACACCGACGAAGAACATACCGCCAACGATGTTGCCGATAGTGACCGGGATCAAGTTTGACGTCCACATGGACACCCAGTTTATGCTGGCATTGATCTTGGTGGGGTCAGTGATGAATCCCTGCGTGAAGATACCCGCGGGGATGAAGTACATGTTCGCGACAGAGTGTTCGAACCCGCTGGAAACGAACGCCATGATCGGGAACCAGATACCAAAGAACTTCCCTGCTGCATCATCAGCACAGATACCGAGCAGGATAGCGAGGTTGACGAGCCAGTTACAGGCAATGCCTTTCAGGAATGCAGACCACATGCCCATCATTCCAACATAACTGACCTTTGCAGCTGCAATAGCTATTGCCCTGGTACCGAATGCGGAAACAGTGCCGACACCTGCGGCATCAAATGCAACATACGGTCCGTTCGCACAGATATATGCCCAGACGACCGAGCCGATGAGGTTTCCGATATATACGAAAATCCACAGGTTGATGACCTGTGCCCAGCTGACCTTGTGGATGAATGCTGCCATCGGGGCAAGCATTGCGTCACCAGTAAAGAGCTCAGCACCCGTAAGCACGGTGATGATAAGCCCAACAGGGAACACTGCACCCAGGATTAACTGGGCAAAACCTGCGCTGGCAGTGCCGTACCGGAGCAGGGGATCGGTTGCCATAATCCCGGTACTGCAGACCGTTGCGAGGGCTCCACCCATCGCAATGTATGCACCAGACATAAACCCACGAAGAACCATGTTCCAGGCGGGCAGACCCACCTTGTACTTACCGGCATCTCCTGCTTTTGCAGTAATTGCTACCGGAGGATGAAAAACCATTCTCTTACACACCTCTGAAACGTTTCAACCTATACAAACACCGGATGATCATTCGGTGCCAGTTCATGAGAGTTGTCATTGAACGGTATAGGCAATGAAATACTCGGATTTGACGTTATTAATACCTTTCTAAATGTTTTCTGGTTGGTTTACGTCGGAAAATGTTTTTCCATTGCAAATCGTGTTCTCACGACACTCTCCCGTGAGGCAGATTATTGCATGAAATAATCAGGTACGAGCGTATTTTCTCTCAGCCGCCGCATATCACAAAGAGATCGTATATTCAACCAATACGCAAAAATCCATCATTTCTCCAGGAAAAAACTCCGCTGATTTTTGTTTTTGGTTTCGAACGAGTACGCATTCTCGTGCGGTTCTTAGGAAAATAGATGACTGGCGAAGTAGTAAAATAAATAAGGTGCCTAGTGAAGTGTTCTGCGATCACCGGTCCGGTATTTGCACAGCATAACCGCACAGGGCATGTTGAATGCCAGGACAGGTTGTCCTCAATTATCGCACGGTTACCATCTGGTATTCCCATCCACGAACCCGTCATTGCAAACAGGGAGGACGTCCTCCGTGTACATCATCCCGGTTACCTGAAATGGCTCGAACACCAGTGTGTACAGAACGTCGATTATTCGTATCTCGATGAATTCGGGTGCAGCGGGGGGTACTTTGCACAGAACACCTTCATTGCCGGGTTCATTGATCCTAACACTTATATCAACCCGCTCTCCTACGAAGTGGCTCTCTATGCGGCAGGCTCCTCGATTGCCGCGATGGAACGTGCACTCGATGGCGAGAATTGTTTTGCGCTCGTGCGCCCGCCGGGACATCACGCCGCCGCGGACTGGGCAATGGGCTTCTGTCTCCTGAATAATTCTGCAATAGCGGCAGTGAATGCACTCACGCACGTTGATCGCGTTGCCATCATTGACTGGGATAATCATCACGGCAACGGCACGCAGGATATTTTCTTGGGGGATGACCGGGTGCTGTACTGTTCAGTCCATGAAGAAGATGTATTCCCACATACTGGTTCTTTTGAAGAGACGGGAACTGGTGCCGGGCAGGGGTACACCGTGAATGCACCTCTTCAGCGGGGCTCCACGATAGGGGATTATCACGCAATCTTTTCCGAGATCATTCTCCCGGTCATCGAACGATCAAAACCGGATTGCGTGATCATCTCTGCCGGGCAGGACATCCTCTCGGATGATCCTATCGGGAACATGGCACTTGTGCCTGCTGACATCGGATACCTGGCAGGACTTGTCCTTGACTCGCTCAACCTGCCCCTCGCACTTGTCCTTGAAGGCGGCTACGGACCATCTCAACCAGAAGCAGTCGCTTCAATTTTTTCCGCGCTTAAAGGTGCACGCACGCAAAGGGAGATCCCGCTCCCCTTCCAGAACACCCGGTCACGTCTCGCGCTCTTAAAAAAGATCCATCGCCTGACCTGACACAGTGTGCGATAGGGTTCTTTTATGCACCGCTTTCGATGAGAGTATGTGCTGAGTTCCAGGGATGCAATAATAAAATAGAAAAATGGATTGAGATTATTTCTTCACCGGGCTGAAGACATTCTCGTAGATCATGTCGCTGCCGGTATTGTGCAGTCGGGCACGCTCTTCCGGTTCCTCAACATATGCCATCAGCGGCAGTTCCATGTTGACGCCCGGGACATGCCCGAACATCTTTTCGAGTTCAACCTGCTGTGCGTGCATGAAGAGCGCGTTCGGGATATCCGCAGGGCAGAGTTCCTGGCACTGACCACAGTTCACACAGGAGTCTGCGATGTGGGCGAACCGGATCAGCTGGAACATGAAGTTCGGCGGGAGCTGACCGGGCGTGACATATGCCGGGTTCTTCGTGGTGCAGTCTTCACAGTAGCAGATGGGGCAGTTCTCAATACAGGCGTAGCACTTGAGGCACCGGGAGGTTTCTGCCATGATCTTCTTTAACCGGTCCTTGCCTTCGCCAAGGCTCTCGAAGTCATGCTTGCGCCACTTGTCGCCAAGCTTCATCATCGCGCCTTCGACTTTACCCCGGATCTCAATCCCCTTGGGGTTTGCTGCTTCGGTCGCGATAACGCCGGCTTTTATTGCGCCATCGAGAAGTTTAGCACCCTTCTCACTGCATACTTCGACAAACGTTGCTTTTCCAGCCTTTGGTCCGATGACTCCCCAGTTACCGCAGGCGAGATCTGCCTGGCGCGGGACCTTCATCTTGCAGCGGCGGCAGTTGGACCTGCGCCCGTATCCTGCCTCTTCGAGTTCATCGATGGAGATACCTTTGTGTCCACCTTCGTATTCGATGATGAACTGACCCTTATCGATCTCTTCCTTGTGGACGGTGTCCGGGTCGACATCAAACTTTGCCTGGATCATCTTGCGGGCGGGAATTGCGCTGACCGATCCTCCACAGTTCACACCGACCATGACGATGTTGTCAAGGTTGATCTGCTTGCGCTTTGCGAGTTCGTAGAATGCCATCGCGTCGCAACCCTTGACGGTCACACCGATCTTCATCGTCTTTGCGCCATCAAAGTACTTCTTGATCAACTTGGGCAGGAGGAGAGTACCGCAGTGGAGCGATCCAGCCGTGTTTTTCAGATCTTCGGCTTTTGTGATGAAAGTGGGTGCTGCATCGTAGAGATCTTTTCCCTTCTTGATCGCGAGAACGCCATCGACCATCTTTGACTCAAGCGCGTACTTCCACATGCCGGTGACTGCACCGCCGAGTTCGGCGCGTTTTGCAATCTCTGCATCATTTGTCCATGCGTAGAGCATATCGCCTTTCTTTGACATGTTACTGCGCCTCCGCGATCTTCTCGATTCTTACAGCACAGGCTTTAAACTCGGGAATAGACGCAACCGGATCAAGCGCGTTGTTGGTCAGGACGTTCGCTGCGCATTCCGCATAGTGGAAGGGCATGAAGACAACACCTTTCTTGATATTTTTAGTGACACGGGCGCCGATCTTGATCTCTCCTCTGCGGGTAATCGCTTTGACCATCTC
>JAPKXU010000150.1 GCA_026394655.1 Methanoregula sp.
CCATGAACCCGCGAATGAGCATGTTCCACGCGGGCAAACCTACTTTGTACTTACCGGCATCGCCAGCCTTTGCGACGATGGCTACCGGGGGATGAAAAACCATTCTTTTACACACCTCTTGAAACGTTTCAACCTATACGAGCACTGGATTATCATTCGGTGCCAGTTCATGAGATTTTCATTGAACGGTATAGGCAATGAAATACTCGGATTTGACGTTATTAATACCTTTCTAAATGCTTTCTGGTCAGTTTACGTCAGAAAGAAAATTCCGGTTTTGCACAATTCCAAAAAACATGCATCCAGCTGTAACGACGGGAAAAAAGAGTGCCAATATGTTCATCAGGAAAATAACCTGATTATATGTAGTAAGAACTGCCAAGCAGGTGCCCCGTGAAGTGTTCTGCGATAACCGGTCCCGTATTTGCACAACATAACCGCACCGGACATGTCGAATGCCAGGACCGTCTGTCCTCAATTATCGCACGATTGCCCCCCGGCATTACCATTCTCGACCCCGTCATTGCAAAAAGGGAAGATGTCGAACGGGTTCATAAGCCCGGGTACCTGAAATGGCTTGAACGCCAGTGCGTCCGGAATGTAAACTATGCATATCTTGACGACTTCGGATGCAGCGGAGGGTACTTCGCACAGAACACATTTATTGCCGGGTTCATTGACCCGAATACCTATATCAACCCGCTCTCCTACGAAGTGGCGTTGTATGCAGCAGGCTCGTCAATCGCTGCGATGGAACGTGCTCTTGAGGGGGAGAACTGCTTTGCCCTCGTTCGCCCACCGGGACATCATGCTGCGGCAGGTTGGGCGATGGGCTTCTGCCTCTTAAACAACGCGGCGATTGCGGCGGCAAAGGCGCTGACTCTTGTTGACCGCGTCGCGATCATTGACTGGGACAATCATCACGGCAACGGCACGCAGGACATTTTTTACAACAATGACCGGGTCACGTACTGTTCCGTCCATGAAGAAGACGTCTTCCCGCATACCGGTACTTTTGAAGAGACGGGCACCGGTGCCGGGCAGGGGCACACGTTGAATGCGCCAATCCAGCGGGGTTGCACGATCGGTGATTTTGCCGCGATCTTTACTGATATAATTCTCCCAGTCATCGAACGACAAAAACCGGACTGCGTGATCATCTCTGCGGGGCAGGATATTTTATCCGATGATCCTGTCGGGAACATGGCGCTCGTACCGGCCGATTTCGGGTATCTTACCGGGTTGGTACAGGATACTCTCGACATTCCCCTCGCGCTTGTCCTTGAAGGAGGGTACGGGCCGTCCCAGCCGGAAGCAGTTGCGGCAATTTTTTCTGCGCTCAAAGGGGAGCGTCAGAAGTGCTCTCTTCCCCACCCTTTGCAGAACACCCGGACACGCCTCCATCTCATGAAAAAAATCCACGGACTTGCATAACGCGAAGCACATACCACACCCGTCGCTTTTTGTGATATTTTTTCCGGCACAGAAAGTCCAGTATACTGATTGTCCGGTAATACGGTAACAGAGCACAGGGTCTGACGGGTGAACTACACGTACCTGAACCTGCTACGGTGCGAAGTAATCTTTCCCTGACCCAATTGTGAGAATGTTACCGTACGAAAAATACCAGCCGTTAGTACTTCTCAATATTGTACAAGAGAGATTTACTGTTGATTGGACTCGCCAGAAGGCACGAAAAAAGGGGGGGATTATTTCTTGAACGGGTTGAACACGTTCTCGTAGATCATGTCGCTGCCGGTATTGTGGAGCCGGCCACGCTCTTCCGGTTCCTCGACAGCTGCCATGATCGGGAGTTCCATATTGACACCCGGGACA
>JAPKXU010000030.1 GCA_026394655.1 Methanoregula sp.
CGATATGAATGCCGACGTGGACGCCCTGTTAGGGGCACTCTGATGTTTATCATCGATACGGACATTTTCAGCATTTTTGCAAAATCCGGTGAAATATCACTGTTGCGGGAATTATTCGGTGACGATGCGGCGATGACTCCGGCTATTGTGCAGGAGATATCCGCTCCCATTGAGTATGGCTATGAATTTCCCCGAATTGACAACCAGAATGAAAACCCAATCGACAACCACTACCGCATCACATAATTCGCCCCATGCCGTTTTCCCCGCTGCTCGATTAGTCCTATATCCAGCAAGAGAACGGACTTATTTATAGAATACCGGAAGAATTCTGAACAGGACAATGCCGGCAATATCTCCGAATAGTGGATGAAGCCCGTGTTTATAACGATCATGCAGGCAAATTGTTGAATTGACCGGCACTATGTCTTCGGGAGAAATGCATGAGTCAGATTCATTTTGGGCAATGGACACACCAGGTAACAAGCAACATGAGAATGCCGGGGCTTCTCGTTGTCATCATCATCCTCGCCGCCGCCATCGGCTGCATCGGTATAGCGGCTGCGGATGACACGGCACAGGCACAGAACCATGCAAAGACGCAGGTGCTCCTGTATCTCGTGGGGAGCGACCTCGAATCCGAGAGCGGAACCGGAACCGCTGACCTCCAGGAGATCGCGCAGGCATACCAGAACATCGACCCGACGAAACTGGACATTGTCGTTGCGTTCGGGGGCGCAAAGAACCCCGGATGGCAGGGAATGAAGATCGCGACCATCGAACAGCTCCTCGCAGATGCAAAAGACGGGAAGTTCGGGAACGGGCAGTACCTCTATGCCGATCCCAGTGCGGACATGGGCACAGGACAGAGCTTAACCAAATTCTTAAACACGGTAAAGAGCTCGCGCCCCGCTGACAGGACGATCCTCATCCTCTCGGACCACGGCGCCTCCTATGACGGGATAGGGATGGACGACAACACCAAGAACTCGCTCATGATGGGCGACCTCGACCGGTCATTGCGGGAAGCAGGCGTGGCGTACGACCCGATCATGTTTGACGCGTGCCTCATGGGATCCCTTGAAGTCGCAAAGACGGTCCAGCCCTACACGCATATCATGCTCGCATCCGAAGAAATTCAACGGGGAAGCTACGAGTACACCAACATAATCCGACCCCTCATCAATAACCCAGACACCGATTCTGTAACTCTTACAAAGACGCTTGCCGATTCATATGTGGACTCGAAAACTCCTGCCGGAAAGTCCAAGACCATGGCGGTCATTGATGAGTCCAAAATCCCCGCGATAAAGGATGCCTTGAACGAACTGGGGGCAAAACTCATCCCCATCTGCGACACCGAGCAGGGCATGTATGACATGAAGAGCGCGTACAACGACGCGATCCGGCTCGGGGTCGTGAACGGCGGCAAACCGACATCGGTCGACCTCGTTTCGCTCCTGCAGAATATCGAGAAAAAGAGACCGGAAGTCGCCCCGGACGTGGAGAAAGTCCTCGGGCTGATCCGGAGCGCAGTCATCCACGAGCGACACAACGAGTACAGCCAGGGCGTCTCCGGGATCTCGATTGCCGCACCGGACGCGATGGACGCAAGCAAGTACAACCAGTATGGCGACGGGGTGAAGATCGCACCCCAGTGGGACACGTTCTTCATGAAAGTCGTTTCAGTGTCGCAGGCGGGTACCGCCGGCACCTCGTCCACGGGCTCAACCGTGGCGGTCAGCGGGTCGTCCGGAACGACAGACGAGGACAAGATGGTGGTCCCGGACAAATTTGTGCTCTCACAACCGGGCTTCGTCTCGCGGGGCAACGGAACGTTTGAGCTCCGTGACCCCTTCCACGCTGCGGACGTGTATGCCGCGTACTATATGGTGAATGGCTCGGACGCCATCTCGATTGGTGTGCAGCCGGCGAGCCCGGACAGCAGCGGGTTGTATCACGTCCCTGCATGGGACGGGCGGTGGTATTATTTCCCGGGCACGACCCGCCCAACACAACAGACTCCGTGGGACTGGCTGTTTTCGTTCTTTGCGCCTCCAGTAAAGCCAGCACGCCCGCTACTCGTAGATATGGAATACGAGGGAGTGACCGTTGGGGGATACACGGAATACACGTCATGGCTTGA
>JAPKXU010000218.1 GCA_026394655.1 Methanoregula sp.
TTATTCCGTTATCGTCAACCAGTTGCTTCTTACGGATTTCACCGTGATGAAACTGATGCTCTCAGCCGTCATTGTTGCGATGATCGGGTTTCATGTCCTGAAGCACTACGGGTACGTGCACCTGCATGCAGCGAAGGGGACGATCGGGGCAAATGTCATCGGCGGGCTTATCTTTGGCATCGGGTTTGCCCTTTTAGGGTATTGCCCGGGAACCGTTGCCGGTGCCGTGGGATCCGGCGCAATGGATGGACTCTTTGGCGGCATGGTCGGCATCGTGATCGGGACCGGCATTTTTGCCGGGCTGTACCCACGGCTGAAAACAAAAATATTGCGTCATGGCCAGTTTCCGGCGGTGACCGTGCAGGAGTTCCTTCACCTGCCCCTCTGGATTGTGATCGCGATTATGGAAATCGCGATGATCGGGTTTCTGGTGATGCTCTACTATCTGGGATTTTAAACCGGGTGTACCCATGGGTGAAGCAGCATACCGGAAAAAAACATTGGGAATTGAAATGCGGTCACAAATCACTCTCGAATTTGACAGGTTATGGCGGAGATATTTGAAGGAATTCTTACGACGGCGTCACTAAGATTTGGCGCCGGGGTTTTTCCCAATCCCCGTGATTTTATGGCTCTGCCCGGTCAAGTCCTCATTGAACAGGATGCCCCTGATGCATTATCCTTGTAATTTTCATTCGTGCATGCGCATCATTAAAAAAAATGAACCGGATTATTTCTTTATAGGTTTTTTCTCGTCATCCCGGATTAATTTGCACATGTTGACGCATTCCCAGTTCTCAGGCAGGAATTTCCCGTCAGCGCCGGGTTTCATAACTGCATTATGCTTTGCACCGCACACAAGGCATTCCATAAGTCCTGTTGATTCGTCCACGAGCTTCATCACTTTTTTTGTCATGCCTCCAATATCAATCTGCTTTGGGGATAAATGCATGGCATGGGGGATGAGAACGGCGGGCACTATACCTCGCTTTGCGCCTCTCCCCCCACGAGAATTAACGTTTCCCTTCCTGCGGTTCCTTCAGGCTTCACACCCCGACGATCCCTTCCAGTTTCCCGCGGAACTGGCTCATGTAAAGATCGAAGTAGAACCCCTTTGCCCGCATCAGCTCCTTGTGGGAGCCCCGCTCGATAATCGCCCCTTTGTCGATGACAAGGATCTGGTTGGCATGCTGGATCGTGGAAAGCCGGTGGGCAATGATGAACGAGGTCTTGTCCTTCTGGAGTGCCAGTAACCCCTCCTGGATGAGTTTCTCAGTGCGGGTATCCACGTTGCTCGTCGCTTCATCAAGGATGAGCATACGGGGGTTTGCCACGATCGCCCGTGCAATCGTCAGCATCTGGCGCTGACCCTGCGAGAGGTTTGTACCTCCGTCAACGAGCACTGTATTATACCCATTCGGCTGCTGCAGGATGAAATCGTGGGCCTTCGCCTGCCGGGCAGCATCGATACACTCCTCGTCTGTGGCACTCTCGCGGGCGTACTTCAGGTTTGCCATGATCGTATCCGAGAAGAGGAACGGCTCCTGCAATACCTGTGCAATCTGGACGCGGAGCGTGTCCTGCTGTACCGATCGCACATCACACCCGTCCACGTTGATCGATCCGCTCTCGATATCGTAATACCGGGTCAGGATATTGATGATTGTGCTCTTGCCGGCACCGGTCGGTCCGCACAGACCAAACACCTGTCCGGGCGCTGCATGGAATGAATTGTCATGCAGGATCCGGCGTCCCGGTATGTAGCTGAAATCCACGTGGTCAAAGACAACATCCCCGGCAACTGCCGGCATTGCAGGAGCGTCTTTCCGGTCACCCACCCGGGGCTTTTGATCGATGACATCGAAGACCCGTCCTGCACCCACAACAGCATTCAGGATCTGGGCATACGAGGAGAAGATAGTAGTGAAGCCGTTAAGGAGGGAAAACGAGAACCCGATGAATGCAATTAGGGTGCCGATCTCTGCCATCCCATTCATCACCATAATGCCCCCGAGAATGAGGAGGGTGACGATCACAACAGTAGTAAAGATGGTCGAGACCTGCTGGCTGATGAGCGCGGAGAACTGGGCTTTTTCCCCGATATCGGCAACCTTCCTGCTCATGCCGGAGAACCGCCGGGACGCCGCGTCCTGCTGGCGGCAGGCAATAACCGTCTTTGCGCCGGAGATCCACTCCTCGGCAAACCCGTTTAAGTCCCCGGTCTTTTCCTGTAACAGCACAAACGCAGGACCGGAAGCTTTTGTTATCAGCCACGAAACCATGACCAGCGCAAGGACAACGATATAGGACAGGATTGTTAAGGACGGACTGACCAGAAACATGACGACACTCGTAATAATGATCGTCATTATGGCTTGTCCAGTCTGGAGCGACCCGATGCTGATAAACTGCTCGATCACCTGCGTGTCGTTTGTCACCCTGCTCATCAGTTCGCCGATCGGGCGCTGATCAAAGAAGTCTAAAGACATGGTCTGGATGTGCTCGACAAGGTCGATACGGAGCCGGTACAGGGCTTCCTGCGATATATCCGAGAGCAGCTTCTGGGAGAGCACCCCAGAGATCCAGATAATAAAACCTGCTGACACCAGCCAAAAAATGATCTGGTATAAAGGACCAACCGGACCTGGCCCGGCTGAGATCAGGTTGGTCGCTGTCCCCATGAGAAGAGAGAAGATCGCTTCGAGCAGGGCAAATACTCCCATGAGGACCACAACAATCGCCAGCTTCACCTTGTGGGGACCCATGTACCTCATAAAGCGTTTCACGGTGGGGATCATCGGCGGTAGGGCATCTTCACCCGGCTGAGCCTGAACGTTCTTCATGTGGCTTCTCCCCCGACAATCCCTTTTCCGAGCTGGGAATCGTATATCTCCTTGTACTGCGGGCTTGTCCTGAGCAGATCCTCGTGGCGTCCGGAGGCAATGATCCTGCCGTTATCAAGAAGGATGATCCGGTCTGCCGAGATCACGGTGCTGATCCGTTGTGCGACTAAGAGTTTTGTCGCCCCGCCAAACTTCTGGTTGATTGCATCCTGGATCCGGGCTTCCGTTGCCACATCGCAGGCACTCGTGCTGTCATCAAAGATCAGGATCTTTGGTGCTGCTGCAAGCGTCCGGGCGATCGCAAGGCGCTGCCGCTGACCCCCGGAGAAGTTCGCTCCGTGCCGTGCAACAGTATCATCGTATTGTCTGGGGATATTCCGGATAAACCCGTCGGCATCTGCGTCCGTTGCTGCGGAAACGATGTTCTCTTCAGACGGGTTTTCTGTCGCAAACAGGAGGTTATCGCGGATCGTGCCGGAGAAGAGGTTCGGCTGCTGGAGACAGCACCCGACAATTCCCCTTAATGTTTGCTGCGGGATCTCCCGCACATCAATCCCATCTATGGTGATCTTCCCTGATGTGACATCATAAAACCGGGGAATGAGGTGCACGAGCGTCGTTTTCCCGGAACCCGTGGGACCCAGAAACCCAATCGTCTCTCCCGGTTCTGCGGAAAAACTGATATCCTGCAGGACAAGTGGCCCGGGTTTTCCGTCAGCTCCGATATATCCGAAGCTGACATGGTCAAAGACCAGCTGACCTTTCACTGACTCAATATCAACACGAGCAGGGTGGTCACTGTCTTGTACATCTGCGGGCGTATCAAGGAGCTCAAAGATCCGGTTTAACGAGGGGCGGGCGGCAGAGATTGCCGGTAAAACCGTCCCAAGGATCATAAACGGCATGATGAGGAGGAACATGTACTGGACTGATGCAATCACTTCTCCGATGGAAAACCCCGTTCCTTTGAGCACCCCGATTCCCCCGGTGTAGAATATAGCAGCCAGCGCGAGGTTGACGGTAAAGAGCATCGTTGGGATCAGGATGGCGATGTAGGACTGGGCACGCAAAGAAGACTGCCGGACCTGCCCTGCGACTGAGGAAAAACGCTCGTTCTCGAACTTCTGGCGCACGAACGCTTTGACCACCCGGACTCCTGCCATGTTCTCCTGCAGGGTACCGCTCATCGCATCGTACTTCTCCTGCCGCACAGCAAAAACCGGCAGTACAAACCAGAGATAGGCACCAAGCAGTGCGGAGAACACGATGAGCAGTACGACCATGAGCCAGATCAGTGCCGGTGTCCGCACGGCAATTAAGAGAATGGTGATGATGAGCATTATGGGCACGAGCGGGAGGTTTAAGATCCCCTGCTGGATGGCGATCTTAACGTTCTGGATATCGTTGGTCAGCCGGACAAGGAGATCGGAGGGGCGCATGCGGTCGATGTTGCCAAACGAGAGGGTTTGAATCCGGTCATACGCCTGTGTCCTGAGGTAATGGGCGGTTCTCTCGGAAAATTTGACAGCGATGAAAGTGTTGACGATCTGGCATGCCGCGGCAGCAAGAGTCAGGATCAGCATGTAGCCGCCGTAATGGATCACCATGGAGAGATTATCGCCGATGATACCTTCATTGATCAGCGTCTGCGAGAGGGCAGGGATGGCGAGCGTGCCGATCGCGCCTCCGATCGTGAGCACTATAGAGAAAAGCAGCCAGTTCCGGTTTGGCTTCCACATCGCAAGAAGCCTGTTTAATCCTTGTCTCAATTTACCACCAGTCCGGGATCGTGTGTACCTGATTGGGATCATAATGAGTAATTAATCGTTTGGGTCTCTCGTTTCACACTCGATAACTCGCACCGTTACCGGTACACCGACGGTTGACATAAAAATTGCATCCACGATTTTCGATCGTAGAGCCCGTGATTGCGATGTTCATAGGTGTTTTGTTTCATGCACCGATGATTCAAACATCACGGTTTCCGGGCACTCCATTAGGCTGTTTTTCGTTCCGGCATTGCGATTACATATGCCCGGGAACCGCCAGTGCTAAAAAAATCCCGGTGAGACAACCGCAGATGAACGAGATAAGGTTTCGCATGACCGGGGATTCCGCATTTTCTGATTTTGGCAGGATCCCTTGAAAGCCGATGGATTATGGTGCGGGGTTTCCTCCGGTAAAATCTCCGGTCCCCATCAGCACAACCGGGTGATCCCGTCGACTTTATCGAAATCCGAATCGAACGAAAGGATCCGGTCGATATCTTTTATCGCCATGATAGAGACCGACACCGCATCAGAGACTGATAAGCTTCCATCATATTGTAGAAAAACAGACATTCCACTTTTGAGAATCTGTTCATCTGCAAATATGATGTCACAATTATCGATAAAAAAATGGTACAGATGCTCTCCGGCTTTACCCCCGCTGCGCTTACCGATGATGGTTACTGATTCGGCAACGATCAGATCTGAAATGACAACCGTCTCGCCGGTAAGGGTTGCCTGTAGTTTCTTTGCCTGAACATGCCACTGGTCCTTCCGGTCGGCAAGTGCAATGAAGAATGATGAGTCGACAAGGATCATCATTCACCAGATTGGACACGCTTTTTATCTTTTACCGCATCTCCACCCGAGCTGATCATGCCGCAGATACCCTCAAGCGTCACTTTTTTTCTCGGGTGAATGGTGATAACCCCGTCTTCGATATCCCATTGGAGAATATCACCGGGCACGAGGTTCAGGGATTTCCGGATCTCTGCCGGGAGGACAGTAGAATATCCATCAGATATTTTTGTTTTACTAGTCATATTCAATCTTATAGGAAATTGGCATTTACTTAGTAAATCATTTTCACTAATAAAATATTGCCTTAAGGCGTCTGTGAGTGTCAATGGCGGTATAAAATTCCCCGGTCTCGGCGGAATTAAAAAAATCCTTCACGTCTCCACGTCCTCGTCCCGGATCCGCGAACCCCCCTGACAGCATCAGCGCTGGCACATCAGGGCAGCGTCACAAAAATCTGCCGCCACGGTTTCGTGCCGATCGCCCGGGTATGGTGCCCCTTCCCGGTCAGGTCTTCAGCAAGAAGCACATCCCCCAGGCAGAACCTCCGCTTCTCTCCGGTGCCCACTTCTATCTCGGCTTCCCCTTCAAGTGTCACCACGTACTCCCGGCAGACCACGTTGTGCCACGAGTACTCGTATCCCGGTGGGATCTCCCGGAAAAATACCGCCTTTGCACCGATCGGTTCGGTAAAAGATCCCAGGAGTCCTTTCGATTCGAGCGGGATTTCTATGTCCTCAAAACAGGAGTGGTTGTCCGGTCCGGTGTAGAGTCGCGTGATCTTCATGGGTCCTCCTCTTTTTTTCCGATGCGCATCAGAGCGTGGCACCGAACGTACATACTACAAGACAAATTGAGACGTAATCGCTCTTTAATCCCCTCTATATCTATGTGGGATTTTAGTGTTGGATTACAACGGAAGAGAACGTGGGCATATCTGAGACGTAAGCACCCGGTGGGGAATGGCAGTTCACGGGCGAAAAATTTGCCGGTTCACCGGAAAAATGGTCGTTTCAACAGGAGCGCTGCCCCATACAACAAAAAAACC
Organism: Methanoregula sp.; assembly: GCA_026394655.1. Classification (GTDB taxonomy): domain Archaea; phylum Halobacteriota; class Methanomicrobia; order Methanomicrobiales; family Methanospirillaceae; genus Methanoregula. The sequence continues at coordinate 6,459 of JAPKXU010000218.1, forward strand.
GGATGGCAAATTCCCCCACTTGCCCAATCCCTCTTTTGGATCTTCACTCATCGTCGCTGGAGTTGTCTTCATCGGAATCATCCTCATCCGGATCCGCGTACTGGGGGAGTGCTTCACCCACAGATTTCACGACTTTGGCATGGGTCTTGTGCTCGCCAACAGGTTCGACACCGATGAGTTCGACACGGAAATGCCATTCATCCCCATAATCAAATAAAAAGAGCATCTTCTTTTTGATATGGGTAAACACATCTTTTACCTGCGTCTTTTTTACACCGGGAAATTCACTCAGGGGATCCCTGTCATCATCACTGAAAAGCTCGTACCCTTCTCTCGACTGGCTCCAGCGGGTCAGGTTGTCATAGAAACCAAAGGCATGATCCTGATCAAATTCGAAACCTGAAAGGATCGCATCGGCAAACTTATAGAGCGTGAAATCTCCGGGAACGGCAAGCACACGGTACGGACGACCTCGCACATTGCCCATATAGTTGCTCTGGGTCACCTTGAACATAAACGTCAGATCGTTACCATCCGTTGCTCTTTTTGTCATACCGATCAACTCATCTTCAACAATATATCCGGGTGTATGAAAAGATCTTTTCTGAATTATTTAAGCGCTGCTTTTGTGTTAGGTGGTTTTTTAGATGCCCCGGATCACTCCCGGACTATCATTCCTGTCTCGCCCTAATCTTATGGATGCCCTGCTTCTTTTATCACAATTCGCCGGATGTGCCCGTCGAGTTCCTCTGCGGATACGAGCTCGACGTGTTGCCCAAGGAGTGCCAGAAGTGCCTGCTGGAGTTCTTCGTGGGTGCCGGAAGATGCTTCGGGAGCAAACTCGACAAGAAACTCTATGCCCTCCGCATCAAACACTTCGCACACTTCATTAGATCCGGTGATGTCCATACCAATGATTCCGAACTTCTTCGCGAGCGAGAGGATCCCGCCACGGTTATCTTCGAGCATCTCGTTCAGGTCCATCTTTCGTCACTCCTGTGACAGAGTGTTGGCGGTCAACATATTAACGCATTCACAAAAAGATCCTGCGAGGGCGGAAGGTGCTGATTGATAAAGCGTGCAGGGTTGTACACACGGATTCCCGCAACACGGTATGATCGTTAAAACGGGGAACTGGATCGCAGGAGAGAGAAATAGAATAGCAAATACCGTGTGGATATCAAAACAGCAAAAAAGAGATCCGGATTATTCTTTCTTGTCCAGCCCTTCGAATAATTCCCTGACCATCTTCACCGCGCAGAGATCCCCGCACATCGAGCACGTATCCGTTTCACCATCGCGGGCGTGGATCTGACGGGCAGGATCAGAAAACAGGGCGAGCCGGAACTGCTCCTCCCAGTCCAACCGGTGCCGGGCATCCGCCATCTGCACCTCGCGTTCCATCCGGTACCTTTCCGGGCGCCGGACGGTGTCCCCGATATGGGCAGCGATCTTTGCGATCCGGGTGCCTTCAATAATATCCTGTTCATCCGGAAGGGCAAGGTGCTCGCTTGGTGAGACCATGCAGAGGAAATCGGCGCCGTTCTGACAGGCAACAGCCCCGCCAATCTCCGATACGACGTGGTCGTAGCCCGGCGCGATATCCGTGACGAGTGGTCCGAGCAGGTAGAGGGGCGCATGATCGGTCACTTCCTTGATCGTCCGGACATTGTGCCCGATCTGGTCGAGGGGAAT
>JAPKXU010000052.1 GCA_026394655.1 Methanoregula sp.
GGTCAGGATACGGTTCTCGTCGCCAAGAACGGTCTTGACGAGCGATGCAATCGCCTCTCCGGGACCGTAGACGGTGGACCCTTTGTTCTTGATGATCAGTTCCCCGCTGCATTTCACCGATTCGATGAACTCGTTCACCGGCAGGTGCGAGAACGCCGGCAGGTTGGAGATCTTAATCCCCCCTATCGTTGTCGCAGACCAGAGCGGTACCATGCTCTCGCCATGCTCCCCGATAATTCTCGTATGGACTTCACTTACATGCACCTTGAAATACTTCGCGATTAACGACTTCAGACGCATCGAGTCAAGGTGCGTCCCAAGCCCGAATACCTGGCTGGGCTTCAATCCGGAATACCTGAGCGCGACACAGGTCATCACATCGACCGGGTTTGTTACCATGATGATCACGGTATCAGGTGCGATCACCCCGATGGTCTGTGCCAATGGTGCGATGATCCGGGCATTCCCCAGCGCAAGGTCAAGCCGGTCCTGCCCCGGACACCGTGCGGCTCCTGCCGTGATCACGACAATCGCCGATCCGGCGGCATCCTTTAAGTTCGTCGTCCAGTTCACCCGGATGTTGGTGCCCCGTGCGGCAAAAGAGTCAATAAAATCCTGGGCAATTCCCTTTAAAAGTGCTTCACGCCCTTCCCGCCCGTAGAGCAGGATCTCGCTGACGTGCGGAATCGCAGAGATCGCATACGCGGCAAACATCCCGACATTGCCGGTTGCACCGATGATGGTGACTTTAGACATATTATCAGTAAATATCAGCAATGGGGACGCGTTATCGGTCGACTGTACGTTCCTGCCTTTGCCAAAGCATTCATTCTCAGCCCCGTAACCCCATGGGCGCCGTATGTCTACGGTAAGTCTGCTCCCTTCCGGGCCTGAACCGGTCCCCGCAGCAACAGGTCGCCATTCCCTCCGGAATCTTGATACCTGTCCATCGACCTCATGGGACGAGGTTTCACAGTCAGAATACACAGACTCCGGCAGATCGTTATAGCCTTCGTCAAACTTCGCCTCCCGCGTACCGACGGTTTCGGGTAACAGGTGACGCCGAACCACCCGGGCTAGTCCCCATATACCTTTGTGCACCAGTCAATAAAACCTTTTTACCGAGCGGGTTGCAAAAACGGGTTATACCAGACGTTGACCGGTTCAGGGAATGAATACTTCGCCACCCACATTTTTCTGCCACTCGCGTCGTATCTTTTCCGTTGCCGGCAGGTCACTCTTATTGAAGAGGTCAAGGGCAGTCAGCGGGGACTTGTCCGGGGATAACACCGTATGGAGCAACCGGAAATCCCCTTGGTAGATCTCTATACTCTGCGCTCCCGTCGTCTCCGCGATTTTAATTGGATCACGTGTCACCGGATGTTTCTCCATATCCTCCAGCTGCTCGTAGATCTTCACCCGGTCGATCTCCAGGTATGCACGGTTCACTTCGAGGTTGAATGCAGACCAGAACGCAGATGCGTACCATGCATCGTTCATGACAACACGGGCGACCCCAAGACATGCAGCAGCAAGCCCGAGTGTGCCCACACCAGAACAGGCATCAATAAAGTAGTTGACCGGTGGTTTCCCCACATGCTGCTCCACCGACCGGATCTTTGGATACCCGGGTCTCGGAAATTCGATGTGGATGCGGGACTGCTGCTTGTAGATGACGAGAGGTCCGGTCCTGAGCGGGAACACATCCGCCCTCACATCACAGCCCGCCATGAGCTCATAGACTCGTGGCACGGATTGTAAGTCCGGGCTCGCAATCCCCGGTGTAAAATCCCCGGTCTTCACCACTCCCTTGAGTTCCGGGACTTCATCAACGAGACGTTGGGCAGTCTTTTTAGTGACACAGCGGGAGAGCAGCAGGAGAGAGTTTGCCGGCAGGAATGGGGGACGGTCCATCACAAACCCCGGGTGGACGAGCGGCGTCCCAACTGCAATCAGCGGATCGGATGCGAGCAGATCGCCCTCCTCGACCATGATGATATATAAGTGGGCAAAGACCTCGTCGATAAACCGCTTCCCGCAGGAACAGGGCGGAGCATATTCCCGTGACAGGAGGGGGGCACGTTTATCCAGCACCCGCAGACTACATTCCGGACACGGGAGAAAGATGGTCGGGAGCGTGGCAAGAATCTCAGTGGCAGACCTGACACAGTCTGTCCCGCAGACTGGACACTTCATGCTGCTTTTTATGATTGTCCCGTCATAGAAACATTTGCAATCGCACCTGTAGAAGGAGTGCCCGTGAGAAAGCCAACACAAAAAAGAGGATCTTCGTCAGGTTCTATAGGTAAGATGAAAGATTAATTCGCTCACATGCAGCAGTCACGAAAAGCGCCGTGCCGACCCCCATCAGGGAGTGAATCATTACAATGCTGGAGTTTGGCGGCAGCTGCCCCCATTTCATAGTATGCCAAAAACCAGATTTGCCCACATAAAGGGCAGATGAGCTAAAAACAGATCAGTGGGCCTGATGCGATTCGAACGCATGACCGCCCGGTTATGAGCCGGGCGCTCTAACCGGACTGAGCTACAGGCCCAAAAACGCCGCCAACAGGGTTCGAACCTGTGACATGCTGGTTAACAGCCAGCCACTCTACCAACTGAGTTATGGCGGCACAATCGCTGTGCCTTAATAGATTCTTTCCGAGTCTTCTTAAAGGTAACTATGAAGGGGATGACCGGTAATTCCGGCGATCAAATCCCCAATCCGGTAAAGAAAAAACCATTGAACGCTGCGTCCACAGACCTCACTGATAAAAAACGCTCGCGCACTTTTTATAGAAAGAATGCGCGGGTGCGGGGTCATGCCTTTTTCATCGTTTCGAGGAGACTTATGAGCTCTTCAAGATCTTCATTTAAGTGTGCAAACAAATCCAGTGTCTGTGCTGTTGCTACTGCACCGTCAGGAGAAGCACGGATATAGCCCAACTGCTCAAGGATGTGGAGGGAATACCGGATCCGGTGGGAAGGGAGATCGAGGAGCTCGGAAAGTTTCATGATCCCGATAGGCTGGTGTTCTGCCACCGCCCGTGCTACTTCGATATGCCGGCTCAACAGTTCGATCTCATCTTTCATCTTCTTTAACATGGCAACTCAGCAGGTGCACCCTGCATTACGAACTCTTGCATCCTTTTTTAGTTTTATCCAGATTCTCCCCCTTTCCAGATAAATATTCGTGAATACCTGACCTTCACTGTGCAGCAATATAAAACCGGTTATTCACTTCTTAACCCACGGCGTTGTTTGGGGGGTCAGAAAACGACCAGCCCAAATTTTTCACGGTTACTTTTTCACGATTACTGTTTAGCCGTATAGTCTTCCGCCGGGATAGTTACCCGAAGTAATTACCTGAGGTCCTGTCCACATTCCGGGCAAAATTTTTCATTATGAATCGTTTGATGGCATTGTGGACAAACTTTATTTTCCACAGGAATTTCTGTTCCGGACATAGACCTTTGGATTACATCGTCACCTTTGATATCAGTCTGCGTTGCATCTCCTCGCTCTGTCGCTTTAATGCGGGGACTCGTATCCTTATCTGCATGTTCTTCAAGCCACGCCTTTGCTGCCCGGTAATTTCTCCTGAACCTGATAACAAGAAGCAGTGCCAGAAGCGGCATGCAGATGATCGCCGGGATGCGGTACGGGGCTGGCACGAGAAAGAAGGATAGCACTGACATGGCAACTAAAAGGATGATGATATTGAGCTGGATCGCAAGCCAGTAAAATTTCCCTTTCAACTGAAGTTTTGTCGTTTCGTCCATTATTCGTATGTCAGCGTCAAAATAAAAGTACTTGACGTTTCAGCGCACAGATCATGAGCAATGCATGCATTGGATATGGCACTCAAAAATTGCGGCGCGGACGCATTTGTGCTCTACGCTTCTTCAGACGATGCCGATATGCGGTATCTCTCCCGTTTTGTCGTCCATGACACGTTCGTTTTTTTCAAACGGCTGGGTCAGCCCGGCACGATCATCATCTCCCAGATGGAGGGGGAGCGCGCTTCCCGCGAATCAATTGCCACGGTGATGACACGGACACAGGCAGGGCTTCCGGATATAATGAAAAAAGAGAAAAATCCCTGGAAGGCACTCGCGCAGATGATCGTGGGGCAGGCGGGAAAGACGCTTCTTGTCTCCCAAAACCTTCCCGCCGCGCTCCTTCGCGCACTGGAAGAGCATGCCCGCGTTCTCGTTGATGAGGGCACGGTGGAACAGATGCGGGCGATAAAAACTCCGCAGGAGATTGCATGGACAAAAAGCGTCCAGAAGCATACCAATGATGCAATGGCACTCGCGGTCTCCCTTATCCATAAAGCGACCATAAAAAAAGGGATGCTCTACCACGCAGGCGCGCCCCTGACATCAGAATACGTGCGGACTGCGGTACAGAAACAGCTCATGGACTGTGGGTGCCGCGCGGTGGAAACGATCGTCTCCTGCGGGAAGGATACCGCACTCCCGCACGCAATCGGTTCCGGGCAGCTTGTGGCGCACGAACCTATCGTGATCGATATGTTCCCCAAAGATGAAGCAACGGGATATTTTGCCGATATGACCCGCACCGTTGCAAAGGGCGAACCGGATGCGAAGATCGTGGAGATGTACAATGTGATAAGCGAGGCAAAGCAACTCGCTATATCGAGGATTAAACCCAAAGTGACGGGGGCAGAGGTACACCAGGCAGTAGTGGACTTCTTCTCGGAACGCGGGTACGAGAGCACTACCCGTGGATTTGTCCACAACCTCGGGCATGGTGTCGGGTTGCAGGTACACGAACTCCCGACCCTCGGGGCAGCAGGGCTGTTTTTAAGAGCGGGGCACGTCATCACCGTAGAACCGGGGCTCTACTATCCCGGCACCGGCGGCGTGAGACTGGAGGACATGGGTACAGTCACCGGCAGGGGATTTTCCAATTTCACCCATTTTCCGGAGGAACTCGTAGTATGAAAGAAGATATTCTTGAGAATTACCGTAATGCCGGGATCATTGCCGCAAAAGTCCTGCGCGAGGGTGCGCTGGAGATACGGGCAGGGGGCTCCTATCTCGAACTGGTTGAGTCCGTGGAATCCCGGGTGATAGATGCGGGTGCAGAACTCGCATTCCCCTTAAACGTCTCCTTAAACGAAGACGCCGCACATGACACCGCATCCACCGGGGACGAACGGGTGTTCTCGAACGGGGATGTCGTGAAACTTGATTTAGGAGTGCAGATCGAGGGGTATATTGCAGACACGGCAACGACGGTCGATCTGGGCAACAACCCACTCCTTGTGGAAGCGTCCCGCGAGGCACTCGAAGCAGCGATAAAAAAAGTCCGTCCCGGAGTTACTGCGGGCGAACTGGGAGCGGCCATACAGGCTGAAATCGAGAACCGGGGGTATCACCCGATCGCCAACCTGACGGGGCATGGACTCGATCAGTATGTCATTCACAAACCTCCTACCATCCTCAACGTGGGGATTCATGGGGGCGCCGTCCTTGAAGAGGGGATGGTCTTTGCTATCGAACCGTTTGCGAGCACCGGCAGCGGGCGTGTGGGGGAGCGGGCTCGCATGGAGATCTACTCGCAGATCGGGATGAAACCAGTACGTATCCCGTCGGCCCGGGCGGTTCTGGAGAGCGTGAGATCCCGGAGGGGCTTACCGTTTGCGCGTCGCTGGATGCAGAACAAAAAACTGGATCTCGCAATTGCCGGGCTTGTCCGGTCACAGGTGCTCCATGGTTACCCGGTCCTTTCGGACATCGCGGGTTCACTCGTCTCCCAGCACGAGCACACCCTGATCGTCACAGAAGATGGCTGCATCGTGACCACCCGATGAGATAGATATATGCCATTCTACGAGGAATATTAAAGGTTACAACTATGTCTGGTGATTCTGAGATCCTGAGTATAATGGAGGTCCTTCTGACCGCCGATATTTTCAACCAGAACCCGGAGCTCAATATCAATGACCTGACACCTGCCTGTCGGGAGATATTCAGCTCCGCGGGGGCGAAGGATGTGAAGCGTCCCGTGTACGTGAGCGACGGTTTGATCAAACGCTCACTCGATATTGCGGATGCACACCAGAAGGTTTCTGCTAATCCGTTCGTTTCCTATGAAGATTTTGGGCAGCGTATGAAGATTACCACCCTTAAACCCGCTGCTGATTGGTTCCTCAGCCAAGGGGGCAAGGCACAGGTCCAAAAGAACCCCACTCTTGCTTTTTACTTTGAGAAACTTGATTCAACGGGGATTTCCTATCAGGCAGTCCGCAAGGCAAACCCGCCATACGAGGATACCAAAGCATTCATTGACGCCAAGATTGCGAAACTGGTAGCCGAGGATGAAAAACTCAGGGGAGCCCTTGACCTCGTCATCATCTGCGCTCCTGATGAAGTCGAACAACAGATGGAAGATATGATCTGTTCCGTTGAACAGAAGGCGGTCATCGACAAGATCCACCACGCGTTGCATCACCGCGACTTTCTCCAACGTCACCGGATATACGAGGTGGGAAAACTCCTCTTTGTTGGACCGCCCGGCACGGGAAAGACCTCTCTCGCCCTCGCGATGTCCCACTCCATGCATATGCCCATTCTTGAAGTCCGCCTCTCGATGATTACGTCGCAGTATCTCGGTGAGACTTCAAAGAATATCGACAAGATCTTTGATCTCGCAAAGAAGCTCTCGCCGTCCATCCTGTTTATCGACGAATTTGATTTTGTCGCAAAGAGTCGGGTCACCGATGATCACGGTGCCATGAAGCGTGCCGTCAATGCACTCCTGAAAAACATCGACAAGATCAGCCTGATCAAGAACGGGGTGCTCCTGATCGGTGCGACCAATCACCCGCAACTCCTTGACCAGGCGGCGTGGAGACGGTTTGATGAAGTGGTTGAATTCTCTCTTCCTGTTGAAGAGATGCGTAAGGAGATCATCAAGCTGGTCACCTCTTCTATGGACTGCAGCTGTGATATGCAGGAACTTGCTGCACAGACTGAAGGGTTCTCGGGCGCAGACCTGCGGCTCATGATAAAAGAGGCACTCCTTTCCGCACTCATCGATAAGCGGGAAGCGATCGAGGCAAAAGATATCGAGAAAGGTATCCGCATGGTGAAGAACCGTGAAGCGATCTGTCGCTTGAACTGGTTAGAATGAAGTTTACGCTCCTCGGGACCGGAGATGCGATCGGGACGCCCAAGGTGGGGTGTGACTGCCCCCAGTGCGCCCGCGCACAACTGGCAGGGGCAACACGTCTCCGCACATCGATCCTTCTGGAGAACGAGGGAAAGCATATCCTTGTTGATTCTTCACCCGATCTTCGCCAGCAACTTCTCCGCTGTGGTTCCCCGCACATCGATGCGGTGATCTGGACTCACGGGCATTATGACCATTTCATCGGGTTTGGGGAGTTCTACCGGGTACAGAATATCCCCCCGGTATTTGCTCCTGAACCAATACTCACGTATTGCAGCGATGTGTTCCGGTTCCTCTCCTTCGATAAAATTGCCGTCAAACCCTACCAGCCCTTTGAACTGTTCGGGGTTTCCATCACCCCAATCATCGTGAAACACCCTCCTGCATTTACGTGTGGGTACGTGTTTAGCGCGAATGGTGCACGGGTAGGGTTCACTTCCGACACCAATGCGGATATACCGGAAGAGAGCCTCAAATTCCTGAAAAATTGTGACCTGCTCATTACCGACGCACTCGTGCCTTCCCATATCACCGTCCATAAACATATGAATTATCTTGATGCCTGCATGCTTGCCGATCGCCTCGCGCCAAAGGAGTACCGGTGCATCCACATGAGTCACATGATGCCGTGGGAGTATCCTCATCTTGCACATGACGGCGAAGAGTTTGAATTTGCCTGAAGTACCTTTTTTTACGTTTGAACTTTCCGGTACCGTTCTTTCCCTCCCGGCACGGATCCGGCAATATGCCAATCGCCAATGAGCCGGTTACGGAGTAAAGATACGGACATGAAAACGGTATAGTCGAATAGGGAGGACAAGTTGCCCTGTCCCCCCCTTCTAAGAACCGTGCGTGCGACGTTAATCGCACACGGCTCAAGCACTTCACAACCCGATATCGGGCAGCAACAAAGAGATGCTATTAGTCTGTTTCGGCGAGC
>JAPKXU010000109.1 GCA_026394655.1 Methanoregula sp.
TCCCCTGATCGAAGCACAGCGGGACCGGTTCATGTTCGGCATCAGCTCCGCTTACCTGAGCACTGAAGAGGAACTTGACATCATCAAACGGGTTCATTCCGGACAGCTCCTCTGGGATTCATTCGCTGCGAGCCTGACCCCGCTCCTCTCCCCGGAGCAGATTAAGCACCATATTGAGATAATCCGGCACGTCACCGTGGAAGACCCGGTCCTCCAGTACATCCGGGATCTGGTCGTCGCCACCCGTACACACCCGGATGTCGATCTTGGGGGATCCAGTCGTGCCTCAATCGCGTTCGTGAAGGGAGGAAAGGCTCTCGCCGCTCTCAGGAACCGGACTTTTGTAATCCCGGATGACATAAAGGAGATCGCGCCGGCAGTCCTCAATCACCGGATCATCATCTCCCGTGAGGCGGAGGTCGGGGGGCTCACTACCAAGCAGGTGCTTGATGAGATTCTGGGCAAAGTCGAGGTGCTCTGAGTTGTGCTGATGCGACGGTGCGCTCAAGGATTGAGCCTGATCATTATCCTCCTCGTCTCCGGCGCGTATATCCTTGATGACATGGTGCTCCTCCTTGCCGCAGGGACTCTTCTCTGTGGGCTTCTGGGACAGTATCTTCTCTTTGAGTACCGGTTCCGGAGTATCGTAACCTCAGTTACGGTACAGCGCTCCCTTGAACGTTCCCAGGTACGAAAGGGAACGACCCTGCGTGTCTCAACCAAGGTGACCGTGACAGTTCCCCCATCGATGCACGCGCGGATCACTGAGAGACTCTCCCCGCAGGTTGTCGTCCAGGATGGCGATACCACTCTCCCGGTAGAACCGGATCCAAACCCCCGTACCTACCAGTTTAGGTACCGGATCACACCGGTGGTTCATGGGAAAATGCGGGTCTCCGGGATCTCCCTCTTCGTACAAAACGTCTTTTTCTCTCACGAGATTGATCTCTCTTCCCATCAGTTCAGCGGACCGGATCTCATCGTCCAGCCTGTAGGCATATTCGAACCTTCAGGTAAACGGACAACTGCCGAGTCCCGTGAGGTCGAGAAACTGAAAGTGGTGCGCGGGTTTGGTATCCGTGCGCTGCGAGAGTACTATGCGGGAGATGATCTGCGGCACATTGACTGGAAACTCTCCGCGAAGCATAACAAACTCTATATCAGGGAATATACCGGGATGGTGAACCTTCCTCCTTTGATCATCGTCGATCTCCCGTGGCGCGGGGCGCCATTTCCACAGGCAGACCTCGCCCGGATGGTGAGTGTTGTTGCCGGGATGGCAGAACACTCCATCCGTTCTTATCAGTTCGTCTCCCTCCTTGTAATCTCCGGGTCAAATATCATTCACTTCTACAGGGAGGAGAAAAACCTGCAGCAGTGCATGTCGGTGCTCAGGGAATGGATGCATCCGGTTGAGCGTGTGGCACATCAGTACCATACACTGGATCGGGCAGAAGTCCGAGCAGAAATCCGTCATCTGGAGACAGTTATCCTGCAGGGAGGGAATCCGGGGATCCTTCATTTCTCTGACACGTTGCGGAAGCATTATAGCAGCGTGCTTGTACACATGAGGGCACCGGCATTCACCGGGCAGGTGGCACGGACATTTTCGTCACTTGCGATCGACGAATGCTATCTTTTCTCGCTTGGGTGTGGGGACGCAAGCCATATCCATCAGTTAATCCGGCAGGCAAAGATCGCAGACGTGATGATGCACATCCGCCTGCCCGGTGCCATTATCTCCTCCCGTCTGCCAGAGGACCAGAACTACCAGTCTGCCAATACCGTGGAGGCATTTGCATGAAGCAAATACAGCGGGATTACGTGTTTCTGGCTGTTCTCGCAGCGGTGGTGTTTGGTGTCACCGCATGGGGCGGGTTGCCGATATGGTATCTCAACCTCATTCTCCTCTGCCTGTTTGGGGGGATTTTCTATGCAGTCCGCAGCTGGCATGACCGGGCGTTCTATCTTGCCTGCGCCGGTGTACCGCTCATTATAGCCTGCTGTGTCATGAGTACCTGGATGGGTCTGGTTTCGGTCTGGATGGTGGCAGGGATTGTCTGCAATGCGATGGGGATACTGGAAATCTCCGATGATATCAGGATATTTATCCTGTTCTGCGGTGCCACGGTGCCTGTCGCTCTTGTGGTACAGGTATCGAACCATGTCGTTTTGCCGTTACTTATCTTCGTCGCTGGTACTGCAGTGATCCTTGCCGTGCAGGCAGTTCGTGACCACCAGTTCAGAAAACAGTACGGAGCACATCCATGAAAGTTCCTCACCTGAATCCCTATTACCGTGCCGCATTCATCCTCGTTGCGGCAGCTGCTGTCCTTGTCGCTATTGCCGTAATAACCAACCGACGGGATATCACGACAGCCGCGGTGGTGATATCAGCGCTCATCTGTCTTTTAACCGGCATCTTCCTTGCCACGCTCTCAAAGAGCGATCCGCTCGATCTCCAGTACGTGAGCCTGCTTCCGGTACAAGGATCTATCAATCTCTCTCGGATCTGCGCTGAGTTGGGCATCCAGGGGAATGCAACCATCATCCCAAAAGGGAAGAATGGTAGTACACACACAATGCAGTTTTTGCCAGTTTCAGTCTATGATGGCGCACCCCTGCCAAGCAAGACTTTTGTGTCGAGCCCGGATAATGCCGGGGTGCTTTTTGTCCCTTCCGGTGGTCCACTGCTCCGTGAGATCCGTGAGCGGGAGCACTTGGTCATCCCGCAGGAGATGGCAGCAATAAAAGAACTGATACGGGAGATTGGCGTGGATGTCCTTGAGGTCGCAGAACGGGTTTTTGTGACGGAGGATAACGAGATCATCACCGTGACGATGGAGGGATACCGGCTTATCGGGGGCTGCAAGGAGATTACCCGCGAATCGCCCCGGTGCTGCACGGCAATTCCCTGCCCGGTATGCAGCTTATTTGCGTGCCTTCTTGCTGAGGGTACAGGCTCTATTGTTGAGGTAGAACGCTGCACCGTGCATCATGAGAATGGTTCTGTCGATGCGGTGTTCAGCCTTTTATCATGATCTTTTTTATCGTGCCTTGGTGGTGACCCAGAGATGGAGATCCCGGTAACTCTGGTTGATCCTGTCCATACCCTGCACCTGTTCACCCGGCACGGTATCCTTGAAAAGGAGGAACTCGATGCGATTGTATCCGGTTGTCTTCGGCACGAAAGAATACGGAGTGATGACCGTCTGGTTATGTGCTACCGGCACCGTGAACCTGCTGATAGGAGTCATCGCGTTCACGGTTGAAGTGTTGTCCGTCTCGTTAAAGGTCATCTGCATGAAATAGGTCTCGATGGTATAGGTGATATTGCGGTACTCGTGGTTGCCGATGCCGATGTAAAGTGAACTGGTCTGTCCGGTGATAAGATTCGTGGGGTAGTCTGCTGCCATCTTTTTTTCACCAAGAATAAAAAATTCTGTGAATTTTTCCCCTTCTTTCGGGATGACGATCACATAGATTGTTGTTGCCACTGCCGCGACAATGGCTAAAAGGAGGAAGATGGAGAGCACGCGATCGAGGCGGGAAGTTTGGGTAGGGGAGAACTCTTCCTTGACCGACTGCTGCATTGCCTGGAACGGGACAACAAACCGCTTTTCTTCGGGAACCAGCGCCCGCCGGTACAGTGCGATGATACTCATTGCGACGGTGAAGATGACGAGACTTATCACAATCGGGTCGAGCCGGATACCCCAGGGGGTGTAGTTCAGCGCGAGCCCGATGAGGGGGACGACCGCGATGGAGAGCCCGAACGAGAGCGCAACGCGCTCAATCCCGTCAATGTCTTTTGACCCGGGAAAGAGCGCAGCGATCAGGGTGTAGCCCGGGATGAAGAGTACCATGGGCAGCCCGAACAGGATACGCAGGAATGTCTGGTTCACCGGCGGCAGGTAAATACCGATGACCGTCAGGACGAGCCAGCAAAAAATGATTTTAAGATCGATGGGGATCTTCGAGATAGCGAATGCCTCACCGATGGTGTCATACGGGTGCTGTATCCGCGTCATGTTTCATGAAGTATTATCCATGGTATTATTTAAGGAAGGTGAGTTCCCGCTGTTTTTTGTGGGTAATCACCATTCCGTGTGCGTTTGGATTGATACGAGATTTTGTTGTTCCGCCCGCATGCAGTACCCGTCCGGGATGGGGAAATGGTATCGTATCTAATCCCGTTTCCGGAATAATCCAGCGAGAAAAACAGCTGCGATCAATGCCGCGCAGACCGGTATTATGCCCACAGGAGTCTTAGTTGCCGATGGCGAGAATTGTGCAATTGAGGCGATCTTCGGTGTTTTTTGCACGGAAACAGGTGCATGATTCGATGTGGGTGTTTGTGCCGGATAGACCGTACTTTCTGGCTTGTATGCCATAAGACCATAGGTTCCGGCTTTATTGATAGTTGCAGAGATTATTGTATTCCCGTTTGCCCAGCTTGGCAACGGACTCCACCGGGAGCCGTCATAATATCCGATAAAGTATGCATAATCGGTCCCCGTGAGTTTCGGAACGGTAAATGAAAGCGTGGTTCCCGGCTGGAAGGTCTGTGTCTCCGGCAGTGCCATGTACGATTTGTTTATCTGGATCCATGTCGAGGGGATGTCGTTTTTCTGTACAGATATGAGTTCTGCGTGATCCTGGTTACTGGTTTTTAACGATACTTTCCGGTCAACAGAATAGAAGACGTTTTCTGAGGAATCTGGAGCCGGAGCGGCAAGCCCGCTTCCGACAGTAACTCTTTTAACAAGAACGGGTGAACTGTCGACAAGAGCGGTGATGTAGATTACGCCATTCTCGATACCAGTCACCACAAACGATATTTTCGAGGTATCCGGCCCATTTTTTTTACCGGACATCTGCAGTTTTGCCACAATTGTATCCTTATCCGAAGACGTTGTTCCGTCGATACTGATATAATCATATTTCCCGCTGGGGATATCCTGAGTCTCGGAGATGGTGAAAATGCCATTTGCATCTGATTTTTTACCAACGCTTATTTCGGTTGATCCTTTCTTTGCCCTGAGAGTGGTTTTCTGGGTATTTTCAGTATATGCGGATAATTCCCCGTTATTCAGCGAGATAGGTATATAAAAATCTGTTGTCCTGAATGAGAAATCCTGACCCGGAGTGACACGGAATGATGATTCGATCAGCAGAGTAAACGTCGAGGTATCGGAAAGGTTCTTGATGCCGATGGTGATTGTGTCTCCTTTTGCGACCTGATCCGGGGACAAGGTAATTTCTGCGGCGGATACAGGGACCACACAGTACACAAGGATACCTATTAAAATAATCAACTGCCAAGAAACCGGATTTAACCGTATGAACATGACCTGTCATCCTCTTTACTTTGAAAACGGCTATCGCTGGTTTCAGGCTGCTGTATACGTACTGTCACCAGAAATCATGAGTGTTTTTTACAGGAAGGGCCTATTTATTTACATGAACAGGACCGGATAAATATTTTATACGATTGTCTGTATAAAAAATCTCTTGTCGTCACATTAAAATCAGAGATCTTAATTGTTTTTAGTGATTGTAAAATATCAACCCTTAAAAATAAAATGTGATTCTAGACCGGAAATAGATACGATCGCCCGGATTCGACCGCTTACCAACCACGCGGCCCGAGAAGGCGCTGCACTGGGGGGACGGACACACGATCACGATAATGTTGTAGTGGTAAACGCCCACTCTTCGATTTTAAACGTCATTCGTAAAATCCAGACATGGTTCGAGAAAATGTAATTTACCGACCTGATTTCTCTCCTTTAGGGAGCTGATTATTGATAATTACCTAATCCAAAAAAAAGGTTATGGGGTTTTACACTTTTTTATGTGCAATGAAATAACCTACAAAACCAATGACACCAATGACAAGGATACCCGGCACCATGGGGCTCTTAGTGGGAGTGGGTTGTGGGGGGACGGTAGTTCTCGCGATTGTGGCAGAGGTTGTTGATGGTACCACGGTGGGGATTGTCTGATATACAAAGGGTGTTGGCGAAGATGTTACGGCAGGAGTCTCTGTTGTACTAACGGTAGGGACTGTCGGAGTAGTAGGAATTGTCGTGGTGATAATTACCGGTGTAGGAACTGCCGTTTGCCCGAATGCAAGTGGTGGAGTAAACCCACTATCCCCACCACTAGCATCATTGTTGTTCACAGGAACTGGCACGATCGTGAGGGTCTTGTCTAATTTGGTTGTGGTCGCATTACTTACCAGTATCTGAAGATGTCCTGTATTTATACCGTTTAATGTGAATGTGAGATCATATGTTGAAGAAGAATCAGCACCGGTAACAGACGTACCACCCACTTTATAGTCAATCCCGACTGTACTTGCCGAGGGAGTACCCGAAATTGAAATGGTTTTATATATCTGTTGTGTTATTTCTTTGGTAGAGGAAATGGTACCCGTCCCGCCATCTGTTTTTGTGTATACTGTATCATCTTTGTCAGTTACGGACAACGTCGTTGTGCCAGAAACACCTGTTGTTTTTACAGTTGTTGATGAGCCTGCACCGAATCCGAATGGCATGTTGAAATTAGTCCACGTTATCGTCCCGCCATTCGTTGCCAGATCGGTTGGAGCGGTTGAATTTTTCAGTTCTGTCCAGAACTGTTCATCACCGCTTGAAAGATCTGTAATCCGGATAGTTACGGTGTCTCCGGGATGGACATTATTTATATCCGTTGGTGTAATGAGTGCCGCCGTCCAGATAGAGAGTGTCGCAGAAGCTGCCGGAACAACAGCTAAAAGAAGAACGCAAATGACAATGATGGACAGAGTAAAACTCTTAAGCCTTTTATGAACAGTTTTCATGCAATATGCCAACTCCCATAGATTAATATGATTAATACATACCTCTTTTTCATTATATTAATGAATCGATTGCAATGCTTCGAAATGTAAAAATATCGGGTAACCACTCATTTTCAACGAATTATTTACGGATTGAATTCCAAAATGGTAGGATTAATAGATATTCTTTATCATTTTACAACAAATACTGGTTTAGTAACCAGTGCGGGATTATCCATGAAGTATATCGTCACCGGCGGGGCAGGGTTCATCGGGTCCCATATTGTCGAAGAGCTTGTCAACCGGGGGGACGAGGTTGTTATTCTCGATAATCTCTTCTCCGGTAACATGACAAATATCGAACCGTTCCTTTCTTGCAGGCATGTCTCGTTTGTCAGGGGGAGTGTCACAAACCCTGACCTGCTTAAAGAGGTATTATCCTCTGCTGATGGGATCTTCCATGAAGGGGCGATCGTGTCGGTTCCCCGATCGATTGCAAACCCGGTTGCCACTAACGAG
>JAPKXU010000145.1 GCA_026394655.1 Methanoregula sp.
AGAATTCAATGGTGCGATCACCCGCTCATTATCAATGGCGGGACTGTTCACGAGCGAAGATACCGGGTGCATTGTCATCTCACCAGGGGGATACGGGACGAGGATATCACGCACATCCCCGGCATTGAACGTTTCACCGGAAAGCCAGCGCTCCTCGTCTTCCCGTTTCAGGATTACCGGCATCCGGTTGTGGATGGCAGCCACCAGTTCGTTCGGTGCTGTCGTGATGATCGTGTACATAGCGGTTTTTTTCCCGGACGGATCGTGCCACGCGTCATACAACCCGGCGAATGCAAAACACAGGCTGCCTTTAAGCGAGATATAAAACGGCGTCTTCCGGTGCCCTTCGGTCTTCCTCTCTAAAAAACCGGACGCAGGGACAAGGCACCGGTGGCTCGCAAGAAGGTTCCGGAATGAGGGTCTCTCCGGCAGGGTTTCTGCCCGTGCATTGATGAGCGGTTTTACCGGTTTCTGGTCCTGTGCCCAGTGCGGGACCAGGCCCCACTGCATTATCACGAGTTCGGTTTTTTGTGCTCTCACGATCACCGGCATCTCATTTCCGGGTGGGATATTGAACCGGGAGTGGGTGCCGATCATCGGGTTGAACACACGGAACCGGTTGCCAAGATCATCGATACAGATAAGTGAATACCTGCCGCACATACATTCCCGTATCACCATCTCCGCTGTACCGCTATATGTGCCTGACGGAGGAATCCCGGCACTGCACCCGGCTGATGACCGTCATCCAAAGATGTAATATCGTCCCTCGCCAAGTATCCGTACGGGTATGATCGAAAAACAACTCATCTCCACCATAAAATACGTCTCCGGTATGAAGCCGTCCTTTTTTCTGACAGAGATCATCCCCTATCTCGATGAGCCAATGTCACTACAGCAGATCTTTGTTTTGCTCTCGCCAAAACTCAAAGACCTTGAGCTTATCGCAAAAAAGGTGGATGGGGATTATGAGATTTCACACCTTCTCCCCCCACGACCATATCCCTTAAACAGGGAGGAAGAGAAACGGATTACTGCATTTTTTGACGAGAGCACGTTTCCTTCGGTTCTTGAACGAGCCATCGAACAGTATATCATAAAAAAGGTAGGGAAGGACTGGACAGATCCGGTCATATTAGAACGACTCCGCCGGGCGATTGTCGCCCAGAAAGACGATTACTGGAAACCGACGCACAAACGTGTGCTCCATTACACGAAAGGGTATAGTGTTCTTGGGTACCTCGCCTACCATTTTCCGGTCTATTTTATGCAGACCGAACATTTGCTCACACTGCTCGCACGAGATGGGTTGTTGAAAAAAGAGATGACGATTCTTGATGTCGGGACTGGTCCGGGTGTCGTGCCCCTTGCCATTGTCGATTTCTATTCCCGACTGGATGCAGCACAGGCAACCATTCATTCGATTGAACGGTCGGAAGAGCACATCGAGGCATTTATGTTCCTTGCAGAACATGGTGCCGGGAAAACTTGCCGCGTCACTATCTATCCCCCAATAAAAGCCGATATCACCGCCATTCCAGAAAAAATGCTTCCAACAGGCATCGATCTCATGATCTTTTCCAATGTGCTGAACGAACTCACCGGGGTGTCCGTGGAACAGCGTGCGGATCTTGTGCTGCGCTATGCGGACCAGCTTTGCGAAGATGGAATGATCCTCATTGTCGAACCCGCTGAAGAGATTACCTCCACGGGTTTGCGCACGCTCTCCCTCGCGGCAAAAAAACAGGGGTTATCCATATTTGCACCCTGTTCGTTTATCCATGCCACGAACTGCACGCCGGATCGGTGCTGGAGTTTTGTCACTGCTCAAAAGATCCGCCCCACCCGTATCATGAATACACTTGCGGCGTGCGATGAACCGTTCCGGTACGTGAACACCGATATCAAGTACAGTTACGTGATCCTCCGTAAGGACGGGAGAACCCGTGAGGCGTACCGGGTTCCCGCCGGATCACGGTGCCTGCGGTT
>JAPKXU010000095.1 GCA_026394655.1 Methanoregula sp.
GCTCGGCAGCGTCCACATCGCCCGTAACATTACAGACCGGAAAAGGGCGGAGGAAGCGCTGTTGCGTTTGAGCCAGTTCCATGAAAGTGTCATTACCAATGCACAGGTCTGGCTGAGCGATCTTTCCGAGAAAGGGACCATCCTCATGTGGAATACTGCTGCAGAGGAAATAAGCGGGTACCGTGCCGGGGAAGTCATCGGCAAAAATGAAGTCTGGAAGTTGCTCTACCCGGATAACGAGTACCGTAAAGCGGTCACCGATACCATAACCCGGATCATCCGCGATCAAAACTACCTGGAAAATTTCGAGACAACGATCCTCTCAAAGTCGGGAACAAAGAAGGTTATATCCTGGAATACAAGGGGGATCCCCGATATTACAGGAACGGTATCTGATTTTATTGCCATCGGGGTGGACGTAACTGACCGGGTAAGGGCAGATGAGGCGCTGAAAACAAGCCAGTTGCAGCTGGCAGAAGCGATGGACCTGGCACACCTGGTAAACTGGGAATTTGATGTTGCCACGGGTATTTTTACCTTTAATGACCGGTTCTACGCTCTTTATGGTACCACTACGGAGCAGGAAGGCGGCAACCAGATGCCGGCAGACGTGTATGCCCGGCAATTTGTTCACCCGGATGATCAGTATTTAGTGGCCGATGAAGTGAACAAGGCAATAAATGCAACAGATCCGGCATTTGTATCCGAGGTTGAGCACCGGATAATCCGCCGGGATGGAGAGGTCCGGCATATTGTCGTGCGTTTCGGGATTACGAAAGACGCGGCAGGCAGAACGGTTACAACCCACGGGGCCAACCAGGATATCACCGAGCTAAAGCGGATCGAAGAGGCGCTGGAAAAGCACCTCATCGCCCTGACACAGCCTTTAGATGATACTGGCATTACATTCGAAGAGTTGTTCAACATCGACGAAATCCAACGCCTCCAGGACGAGTTCGCAAAAGCCACGGGTGTAGCATCGGTTATAACACGGACGGATGGTACACCCATCACGAAACCTAGTAACTTCACCCGCCTCTGTAACGATATAATCCGGAAGACTGAGCGAGGGTGTGCGAACTGTTTCAAATCCGACGCAGTAATCGGAGCCCCCCACCCGAATGGCCCGATCGTCCAGCCGTGCCTGAGTGGCGGACTGTGGGACGCCGGGGCAAGCATCGTTATCGGTGGCCGGCACATTGCCAACTGGCTCATCGGCCAGGTGCGGAACGAGGCACAGACTGAAGAGACGATGCGGGCATATGCCCTGGAGATAGGGGTCGACGAGCAGACGGTTCTTGAAGCGTTTCACGAAGTGCCGTCAATGTCCTTAGAGAAATTTGAGGCAATAGCCCAGTCGCTCTATACACTGGCAAATCAACTCTCAAAATCTGCATACCAGAACGTCCAGCAGGCCCGGTTTATCACGGAGCGAAAGCGTGCTGAGGAATTGATCAGCCAGCAGACTGATGCCATGCAAGCGGCGATGGACGGAATGGCGGTCCTCAACGGGGACCAGAATTACATCTATATGAACAAAGCCCATGCACGGATCTACGGGTACGAAAGTGCCACTGAACTAATCGGAGAGTCATGGCGCATTCTTTATGATACTGATGAATTGCAAAGATTTGAGCAGGAGATTATGCCGGAACTCCGTCAAAAAGGGAACTTCTATGGCAGGGCCAGGGGTAAGAAAAAAGATGGCAGTACGTTCCCACAGGAGCTGTCATTAACATCCCTGGACCGTGGCGGGTTGATATGCATTGTCCGTGATAGTACCGATCGCGAGATGGCTGAAGTGGCGCTTTCAGAAAGCGAGAAATTCAACCGGAACCTGGTAGAAAATATCCCGGATTACCTCCTGATCTATGATCAGCGGGGGACTATTCTCTTTACCAACCCAATATTTCCAATAAAATTTGGATTTGCGCCGGAAGAGGCAATTGGTTCTCCCGTTATCGGACACATTGCCCCCGAAAACCGCGACCAGGTCATGACCCTGATGAAACAACGCAATTCGGATACCAATCTCCCCCCGTATGAAATCTCGATTTTGAAAAAGGACGGCTCTTCTGTCCCGGTGATTATAAAAGGTACCCACATAAAGTTCCACGACCGGGAAGCCGTGCTCCTGCTGATGAATGATATCACCGAACGTAAACGGGGGGAAGAAGTGCTATTGAAGATTAACCAGAAACTCAACGTGCTGTCCCAGCTGACACGGAAAGACTTAACCAACCAGGTCTTTGTCCTGAGCAGTTACCTTGAACTGACAAAAAATCAACTAGCCGGACAGGGTTCCGCCCTTGAAACGCTGGAGGGAGTTGACGATGCTGTCCGGTCAATCCACAAGACCATTGAATATACGAAGGATTACCAGGACATGGGTGCGAAACCCCCGACCTGGCAGAATGTGAAGACCGCGATGTTGTTCGGGCTTTCCCATATATCCATCGGGAATATCCAGCACTGCATAGAAACAGAAGACCTCGACATATTTGCCGATCCTTTGCTGGAAAAGGTCTGCCAGCGTCTTTTTGAAACCTCGTTAACACATGGGGGGCATGTCACCCGGATCCGCATCTGGCACACGGTCACTCCCGAAGGGGCAACAATCGTTTTTGAAGATGATGGTGTCGGCATCCCGGATGAGAAGAAGGAGCAGATCTTTTTACGCGGTGAGGGTACCCGTGCATCGAGGGGAAGTCTTATTTTTGTACGGGAGATCCTCGATATCACAGGTATCACGATCACCGAAACCGGCGAGCCGGGCAAAGGGGCACGGTTCGAGATGGTCGTGCCGAAAGGGATGTGGCGTATTGCTGGAAAGAGTGCATAATTGCGGTTAAAATGAGACAGAGACGGATGAGAAAACGACAGGCATCGAATGAACTCTTCGGGATTATGCAAAAGAACAACTCACATGCTCTTCTGGCCTTGCAGGCAGATTCCAGAAGAATGTATTTAAGAGATCCGGCTTCACCAGATCGAGATCGATATTTGCAGGAGGTCAAAAACATTGAATACGGGTTGATGATAAATAGAGTGTAATGGTGTGAAGCCAATGTCTGAAGAGTATGATCCAAAATTAGTTGTGGGAGTACCTTACCAGCGGGGAATGCTTCCCTATGGCGGTGGCGTTGGTCCCGATGGTCGTGTAGTCTTT
>JAPKXU010000152.1 GCA_026394655.1 Methanoregula sp.
CCGGTCATGGTCTTTTTCTATGGCGGGGCATTTGGAAAGATAGCCGGAACTATGCCGCTGTATAACGGCACAGCTCTCGCACAGAAAGGAGTCATTGTCGTCACGACCAATTACCGGGTCGGCGCTCTCGGTTTCCTCGCCCATCCAGAGCTCGACAACGAGTCTCCGCACAACGTCTCAGGCAACTACGGACTTCTCGACCAGATCGCCGCCATGCAATGGGTCCAGCGCAACATCGGGGCGTTCGGAGGCGATCCGTCCCGGGTAACCGTCTTCGGGCAGTCGGCAGGAGGGGAGAGTATCTTTATCCACCTTTCCAGCCCTCAGAGCAAAGGCCTGTTCCAGCAGGCGATCGTTCAGAGCGGCACGTTCTTGACGAACGGGGCGGAGATCAATGCCATCTATACAAAAGCCGACGCCGAGCAGTACGGGGAATCGTTCGCACAGAGTCTCGGGTACTCCGGTCCGGGTGCGATTGCCCGGATGCGGATGATGAGTTCCGGGGAGATCGCAAATGCAACACCCTGGCCGGCCTCTTCATTCCAGATGGTAAACTCCCGGCATTTCGAGCCGACGATTGACGGGTGGGTTGTCCCCGACGCACCGGAGAACGTGTTCCGCCTCCACCGGGAGAACCCGGTGCCACTTATTGTCGGGAATAATGCCGGTGACGGTACCGCCCTTGCCGCAAATGCGAACATGACCGTTCCGGAGTACAGGTTATTCATCCAGAACCGGTTCGGCAGCGATGCAGCTGCGGTTCTCGCAAAATATCCTGCTAATTCAACTGCCGAGGTCCAGCTCCAACTTGAACAGATCATGACCGACTATGACTTCACCGACGCGGTGAAGTTTGTAGCGGGCTCGATGGCAGAAACAAACCAGAGCACCTACCGGTACCTGTACTCTTATGTCATTCCCGGGCAACCCGACGGGGCATTCCATGGCAGCGAGACCTACCTTTTATTCAAGATCCCGTTGCCGCCGAATCCGGTAAATGATCAGGTCTCTGACAATCTTATCGATCTCTGGACCCGGTTTGCAAAGACCGGGAACCCGAATGGCGGGATGAATGTAACCTGGCCGAAGTATACCCGTGAAGGGGTCCAGTATCTCGATATTGGGGCTGTCCCCATCGTCAAGAGCGGGTATTAGATCCACTTTTTTTCGCATTCAAAAACAACAACACCGAAAATCGCAGCATTTTTCATATCAGAATTGTAACACAGCCTTCATGCGATGGATTTCCTTGTTACTGTGCCTGATCCTGATACTTGCAGTAAGTTTTTCCGGATGCACCGGCCTATCTCCGTCCCCGGTCCCCGGTACCGCGGCACCTGCAGGATCCACAACATCCACCGCGTCCGGAACATGGACATTCGTCGTCTACGGGGATACCCGTGACGACATGAATACGACAACCGGGATCAGCCCGGTCCTCCGCCCGATTGCCTTGGCGATTGCTGCAGAAAAGCCGGACTTTATCCTCTTTGACGGTGATCTGGTCAACGGGAGGGTCCTGAACAATAATTCCCCGATGGTGAACAATTACACGGGCCAGTTCGGGAACTGGATGGAGGCGGTATCATCCATCCACAATTATTCTACCGGCACCGGGATCCCGATATATGTTATCCGGGGAAACCACGAGGATGGTTATGCAGACCAGCCATTACCTGCCATACTCGAAGCCTATCTCGCCACCGTGGCGTCTGGTATGCCGGCGAACGGCCCTCCGGGAGAAGAGAAGCTGACGTATTCTTTCACCCACAAGGGTGCAAAATTCATTGCCATCGATGAATATATTCCACACAACGGTATCAAGAATACCGTGAACCAGAGCTGGGTCGATGGGCAGCTCACGCAGGACACCCGGCCGTTCATGTTTGTC
>JAPKXU010000091.1 GCA_026394655.1 Methanoregula sp.
TTTGTGTATTTTCAGCGCAATCATTACGACAGTAAATGCAATGGTTCCGGTGAGGATGACCGGGATTAAAACTCCCGCCCAATCCGCATTGTAGAGGAGAAATAATGTCTGGATCAGCCCGGTTGCAAGTACTGCAACGACTAGAAGCCAGCCTCTTATTCCTTCTTCACGATATGCCTGGTACATTCCTGCTGCACTGATACCGGTCAACGCCGCAAGGGGAGGTGCAATCGTGGCAAGATAATAGGTGTGCCAGAACCCGGTCGTAAAACTAAAATAGAGAAGCCCGGGCAGCAGCCAGAGACCAAACCCGAGAAGGGTGCATCCGCGTTCACTGAAAAATCCTGCATCATCCAACCCTTTCAGCGAAAGAGAAGCAGGTTTCCTCCACCATGCAAGAAGTCCTATCAGGGCAAAAGGAAGAAGCCAGCTGATCTGACCGGCAAGTCCTTCGCCAAAGAGACGGAATATGCCGGGAGTCCCGGTTTCATCCATCTTTCCGCCACCGTTGCCATCACCCACCTGGGGGAGGAAACTAGGAGATCCGGAGGGGGCGCCATCCATCTGCGGTACCTGTCCTCCGCTTGGCGGTGCCCCTCCAGCTTCTGCGGAAACCCGGTCCTCACGGTGATCGGCGGTACGATTTTGCGGTATTTGCGATAGGAGTGAAGTTCCGTCCCCTCCGGTTGGCGGTATCGCGTCATTACCCGGAGAAATCACCCCCGGACCGCGCACATCCCCCTGTACTGGCATACCGTTTTCGAGACGGTGCATCCCGTTATAGTTAACAATAAGCCCGAGAACTGTATTATCCCCGCTCCCCCCAATATATGGGCGCTGGTCTGAGGGGATCATATCAACAGCGACAGCCCATGATAGAGAAATGACTAAAAGCACCACGACTGCCAGTCCGAGATGCAGTGCCCTTTTTTTAAGGGGAATTCCGTTTGTTCCTGAAAAGTAAATGGCAAGAACTGCCGGAACGATAATAAATGCCTGTATCATCTTGATATTGAACCCGATGCCAATGAGGACTACCGAGATGAGAAGCCAAGGAAGGGATCTCTCCCGCGCCGCTTTCAGTGCCACCCAGATTGCCAGAAGCAGAACGAAGATTAAAAGTCCATCCATAGTGCCATTTCGAGAAATTGCAACGAATATCGGTGTTATCGCAAGGGCAAATGCTGAAACCAACCCTGAAATTTTCCCAAATGGACGTGATACAATTGCATAGATCACACCAACCGATCCAATGCCCGCCAGTGCCTGGGGGAGAACCATTGTCCAGCCAGAGAAGCCCAGCAGTGCTGCGCTTGCAACCTGGATCCAGAGCCCGACCGGAGGTTTGTCAATCGTTACAAATCCTGCCGCATCAAATGAATTAAAGAAAAGAACACTGGGATTCTCCAGCATGCTCCTGACTGCTGCCGCGTAGTACGCGTTGGATATTCCCTGATTCCAGATATTCCAGAGGTTCAGGAACCCAGCGAGAAATAATATTCCCGCGAGCAGGATCTCTGCCCGGTATTTTGTAATAAATCTCGTCTCATTCATGCCAGTCGCTGCTGCACAGTATTGATAATTTCGGCAATGTCTTGGACATGGTACGGGCAATCACCCGGTATAACCCGCTTGCCGCTCTGTAAATGTTGCTGTATCTCGCAAATCTCTTCGGAAGTAATAAGGAACCACGGGTTCTTTGAGGGCATCTTTGTAAAATCTCCTGGTTTTTTTATTTTCCCCACCGGAAAACCTGCCCGGCGCATCTTTTGGGTCTCATACGGTGTTTTCAGTATCAGAGTGATTTCCTGTTACAAGGCCGGGCAGATATATTGATGATACGATACCGGTGAGAGGATAACTCCTTGCAGGGATTAATTGAACCAGTAGGGATCATATATCATGAATCCCCCGGATTACCGCCCGGCAGGGTACACGCACGAAAAAAGGACAATAATCCCGCGAATCAAAGGAAAATGCCAACCATTTTTATCAGGCACGGTAACATTATCATAAAGCACACTATTGCAATG
>JAPKXU010000015.1 GCA_026394655.1 Methanoregula sp.
AACCCCGGAACTAAAAGACTACACAGACTCGGGGAATCCGGTTGGATAGTGCGGATTTAACGCTCTTTATGGCAGAAGAAGGCGGTAAAAGATGAGACTCAATGATTTCCTTGTCAGCCAGGGAACAGAAAAGAACCTTACAGAATTAATTCTCTTTTTAGCTACTCAGGCTTGTGAAGTAAAAAAAGGATTTCTCTGTAATTGTTTGAAAACAACGGATGGTGAACAGACCAGAAATGTGTATGGCGAAGAGCAGCTGGCTCTTGACAAGTACGCTGATGGAGTGTTTGTCACGGGACTTAAAAAGTCGGGGCTCGTCCGTTATATTGCAACAGAGGAACAGGATCAGCTTATCGAAGTGGAAGCCTCTAAAAACACCTTCGGAGTTGTCATCGATCCTCTTGATGGATCGTCCCTTATTGATGTGAACCTATGCGTCGGATCGATCATCGGCATTTACCCGGGACATGTTCTCGAAAAAGGTTCGAAGATGGTTGCCGCGTTGTACTTCCTGTACGGACCATTGACCCTACTGACACTCACAACCGGAAAGGGAGTGCATGAATTTGTTCTTAATGAATCGGGTGAGTTTGTATTAAAGGAACGGAACCTCAAAATTCCGGATGGGAAGATCTACGCACCCGGTGCATTAAGAAAAGAATACCTCCCGGCGCATGCACGGTGGATAGAGCATCTCGAACAGTCAGGCTACAAACTACGATTCAGCGGTTGTTTTGTTGCAGATGTACACCAAATCCTCCATAAAGGCGGGGTGTTCACGTATCCCGGCATCAAAGGTAAGGAGAAAGGAAAACTGAGACTCCTGTACGAAGCAAATCCCATGGGAAAGATCATTGTCGAAGCCGGAGGGGCGATCAGCAACGGACGGGGAAACATCCTGGACGTCATGCCGCAGACAATTAGTGATATTACTCCTATCTATGTGGGTGGGAAAAAGGAGATTGCACTGATTGAAAAGTTTATGACTGAAGGGTGATTAAACAGGAGTGATGGTCTATGAGCGAGAAAAATTTTGGTCCAATTTCCGGTTCGACAATCTTTCGTGGCATCTCCGGTCAAAAAACCATTGTCATGGCAGCAAATACCCGGATTGCCACTGTTGCGATGGGTATAATGAAAGCTGCAAAAGATACCGATTCTGCCGTATTCATGGAACTTGCACGATCTGAATGTGATCTAAAAGGAGGATATACCGGGTTGACACCCCACGACTTCTCAGAGAAGATGAATGACGCAGCAAAGGCAGTACAGTTCGATGTCTGGGCACTCCATGCAGATCACATCACGATAAAGAAAGGAGATGCCGCAGAGATTGAAGGCACAAAACAACTGATCGATGCACAGGTAAAGGCAGGATACACCTCGTTTGCTATCGATGCCTCGCATCTCTTCAATTTTGAAGGAAAGACGGTAAGAGAAGAGCTCGACCAGAATATCCGGATCACGACGGAACTGGCGCGCTACATCAAGAGCAAAATGAATAAAAAAGAGTTTGGTCTTGAGGTGGAAGTGGGCGAGATCGGCAGAAAAGACGGGCAGGGGCTCATCCTGACAAAACCAAAAGAAGCCGTTGAATTCATTACTGCCCTGAATGAGAATGAAGTTTTTCCGCATGTACTCGCCATCGCCAATGGGAGCACACACGGGCATGTATATGATGAAAGCGGGCACGTGATCGAGCAGCTCTCCATCGATATTCCCCAGACTAAGGCAATCGCGCAAGCCCTCCGGGAAAATAACCTGCACGTCGGCATTGCACAGCACGGCATAACCGGTACACCCCGGGATCTTATCAATCTCCATTTCCCCAAAGGAGATATCATCAAAGGAAATGTCGGGACTTTCTGGCAGGATGTTGTGTATGACATCCTGAAGATCTATGAACCAGCGCTGTACAAAGAGATTCAGGACTGGACCATTGAAAAATACCGGGCGCAAAATCCCACAAAGAAAGATGCCCAAATTTTTGATGGGAACTGCAAGTTCGCGATAAAGGAATTCTTTAAAGAGATCTATTCTGTTGAAGAAGCGACTGAACATGCAATACAGGCAATGGCATATGCGGAAAGCCTTGTCTTTTTCAAAGCGTTTGGATCATATGGATCCGCGTCCCGTATACGAAATGCGATGAGTAAAAATCTGGCGTAATCTTTTTCTATTGCCGATTGATTCTATACTGTGAAATTGTATGTCAAAGACTACTGTCTCCGTCATCAAAGCCGATGTCGGGAGTTTTCCCGGACACTCCCGCACCCACCCAAAACTCCTTGAAAAAGCAGCAAAGCTGTTGAAAGAAGAAGAAGGAAAGTTGCTTATCGACTCGTTTTTCACGCACTGCGGTGATGATCTCGAATTGATCATGACCCATACGCATGGCGTCGATAATAAGCAGATCCACAAACTTGCGTGGGATGTCTTTATTGAATGCACCCGGATCGCAAAAAACCTGAAGCTCTATGGCGCGGGACAGGATATGCTGGCTGATGCGTTCTCGGGCAACGTAAAGGGTATGGGACCCGGTGTTGCCGAGATGGAGTTCGAGGAACGGGGGTCTGATCCGGTCATGATTTTTATGGCTGACAAAACCGAACCGGGCGCGTGGAATTTTTACCTGTACAAGATCTTTGCCGACCCGTTCAATACTCCCGGGCTTGTCATCGATCCATCAATGCATGAGGGGTTTGTCTTTGAAGTCCATGATCTCATAGAGAAACGAAAGATCCTGTTCCGGTGTCCTGAAGAGTGCTACAGTATGCTCGCATATATTGGTGCACCGTCACGATACGTCATCAAGCACGTGTGGAAGAGAGACGGCACTATCGCGGCATCGACAAGCACCCAACGCTTGAACATGATGGCAGGCAGGTATGTGGGAAAAGATGATCCGGTTATGATCGTCCGTGCCCAGAGTGGTTTCCCATCAATGGGTGAAGTGATCGAGCCATTCACCATCCCCGTGCTCGTTGCCGGCTGGATGCGTGGCTCTCACCATGGACCATTCATGCCGGTCGGGCTCTGTGATGCAAACTGCACACGGTTTGATGGTCCGCCCCGTGTCATCTGTTTCGGGTTCCAGATCTGCAATGGCACGCTCATAGGACCGGCAGATATGTTCGATGACCCGGGCTTTGACCGGGTCAGGCAGCGTTGCAACGAGCTCGCAGATGTGATACGGGCACAGGGACCATTCGAGCCTCACCGGCTCTCGCTTGAGGAGATGGAGTACACCACGCTCCCCGGTGTTGAGAAAGCAATGAAAACCCGGTGGGAACCGATTGGGGAATAAGATCCAGTTTTCTTTTTACGATCTCACAGTATCATCGGCTTTAAAATTGGTTGCCGATGGGCAAACTTTAATTATCTTACGACCCAAATTAGGGCAGATGGTTAACGGAATTGTTTTGCCGATAAAGAAAGTGTTTGCACTTGTAGACTCAAAAATATCGGTAGAGATTAAGGACGAGAGGCGGAAGCTGCAGGGGCGGCTTGTTGCAGTGGATGAATATTTGAACATTCACATGGACGAGACGATCGAATATATCAACAACGAACGTGGGCGAAGTCTGGGTACAGTTGTCATACGGGGTAACAACATTCTCACCATTGCCCCGGCTTTATGAGAAAGTTTTTTCGGAGAGGGAATGACAGACCCGGTAGATGAAGGACTAAAGATAATCCAGTCAAAACCCGAGGGGGTACTCCAGAGTGAACTCTGGAAAGAAATGGGTATTGACAGCCGGAAATGTTCCCGGATTGTCAAAAAACTTGAAGATGACGGACTTATCGAGAGGATAGAATATAAAAAAGACGGGGTCAAGACCTATCTCTTGCGAACAAAGAAGATGCCGGTTAATCCTTCAGATCTTCTTGCTGGTGACGAACTAATCCCCTGTATTAGCTGCGAATTAGAGTGCATCGTTGAAGAATGCCACCCTTTGACGGATTGGATGTACCAGCTCGCCATTATTGAACATACAAACGAATAATATTTTTTTCGTTTTTCCGGTACGTCTGGGGTTCCTGAATACGTATACAGAAGAGGATTGCCTTAAACTCGGTCCAGGATCGGGCATCGTATCATTTTCCATCACCCGGATCCTGTTGACGAATCTAAAAAAGTGGGATCGGTCTAATAGGAACCGGGCACGGTCGAGTCCGGGAACACAAAAAAAGAGAGAAATCCCGGATCTGGTTCGATAATTACCCGTGATTTTTGCACGGGGACCGTCGGTTTTCCCGTACTGGAACAACTATTTATTGCCAAAATATCTACCTGATATAACGTAGCAGTGGCAGTTACCTTAAGAGATATACAATGATCTCCGTTTTGTTTGTGGACGATAATACAGATTTTTTAGCGCAATGCCGGTCATCTCTTGAAAAGACCGGTGAGCTGCATCTTGAGGTTGTCCAGTCCACCAAACTCGCGGCAGAAAGATTGAAAAACCGCACCTATGACCTGATCGTCTCCTACGAACAAATCCCCGAAGTAAATGGGATTGAGTTCGTATCTGATATGGACGGGATCGGGTTTTTAAAATATCTCCGTGCAGAAGGTAACCCCATCCCGGTCATCCTGTACGGGAAACGTGGTGCAAACAAAGTTGTCATAGAAGAAGTAAACAATGGGTGCGAGCTCGTAATTCCCCGTGGCGGGGATATCCGCCCGCAGATAGCAGAGATAGTCACCCTTTTCAAACAGACGCTCTTAAAACGGAGAGCGGAACGGGAAACAAAAGTGCAGAACGATCAACTGTCCGCGATTCTCTCGGCAACACCGCTGGGGATCTTCCAGATGCGTAATAATCTCATCGAATGGGTGAACCGCCCCCTCGCCACTATCTTGGGATACACAGAAGCTCAACTGGTAAAAAAACCGGTACAGACCCTCTTTAAGAGCGAGGAAGAGTATGAACAGGTCTGCCGGGATCTCCAGATCCACCGGGATTTGCATGAGACCGGGCATGCGGAATGCGATCTTATAAAAAACGACGGCGGATTTCTTCCCGTCATACTCCAGTCACAACTTCTTGATCCACTTAACGCAAAAAAGGGTGGCACCATTGTTATCACGGATATCTCAGAAAACCGGAAGATAAAAGAAGCATTGAAAGACAGCGAGGCAAAGTATCGCGAGATGATGCAGAATGCACAGAGCATCATCATCCGCATGGATATGCAGGGCACAATTACGTTCTTCAATACGTATGCATTGTCATTCTTTGATTACACTGCTGACGATGTTATCGGCAGGAATGTTGTCGGCACGATTGTCCCACAGAAAAACCGGGGGGGTCATGACCTTTCGATGATGGTCAATGACCTTGGTTTTAACGCGGACGGGTATGCAATCAATGTTAGTGAAAACATTCGCCGCAACGGGGACCGTGTCTGGATTGCATGGATCAATAAGGCGATCCGTGATGCCGAAGGGCATATTGTCGAGATCCTCTGCATTGGTAACGATATCACAGATCGCCGGCAGTCGGGGCAGGTGCGGATCAGCACCGACACGTGGAAAGATCAGGTAGTCGCTGATACGGATGTGAGGGAGGAGGTGTTTGATGCGGTTTTCCATGTCTGCACCGAGATCTCAATAGAGGGCAGGGAAGGAAAGGCAGTCGGCACGACATTTCTTATCGGGGATGCGAAAGAAGTTCTTGCCAAATCCCGGCAGATCATGCTGAATGCATTTGAAGGTCACAAGCCTGAGTCCCGTATGGTGACGAACCCGGATCTCAAGGAGAATATCAAGGAGTTCGCCCAGCTGGATGGAGCGTTTGTGATCACGGGCGATGGTTTTATCGAGGCGTCGGGACGGTACATCACGGTGGATACCAGTGGTGTTACCCTGCCAAAGGGGATGGGCACCCGTCATAATTCGGTTGCTGCCATAACGAAGGTGACCCATACCGTGGGAATCGTTGTCTCGCAGAGCGGTGGCGGGATCACCATCTTCAAGAACGGGCAGATATTAAAGAAGATCACGCTCTGATCATTTCACACTTTTTCCGGAAAGATTGTGTGATAATTGAGGGAGAAATTCAGTCCCGCTTAATCTAACAAGTTAAGGAAGGGATTCATAAAAAGAAGAAAGTTTCAATTTACACAAGAGCACAGTAACAATCAATGACATTTTTGGGACAGGAATC
>JAPKXU010000002.1 GCA_026394655.1 Methanoregula sp.
TTTTGCGCTTAAAGATCGGGAGGTTGGGGTGTACAGCATCCCGATCTTGTTCCCCTGTTCCGGGAGAGACTCGACCTTTTTGTTTCAGATTCATTTCATCCATCTCTCCGGGTTCATTCCCTAAAGCGGTGTACTTCTGGGATCGTGGGCAATGAGGATAAATTATGATCAGCGTCTCATTTTCAAATTTATGGATGATGCACATACTATTGTGTT
The DNA here is from genome assembly GCA_026394655.1 of Methanoregula sp. GTDB lineage: Archaea > Halobacteriota > Methanomicrobia > Methanomicrobiales > Methanospirillaceae > Methanoregula. The sequence goes on from JAPKXU010000002.1 coordinate 217, forward strand.
ACTGATCGATATCGGAACGCACGATAAGGTTTATTGAAGGGACGTTGCCGGTTGTTTTCATTAACGTCCGGTCCCTTTTACAAACACCCTGACGCGTTCGTTTCACCGCAACGATGGGGCTCCTAAAAAGAGGTGGAGATGTCTCTTAGGAAAAGAAAGGTTTATTGTCCCTTGTCCGATGGTATAGTAATGGACCGGCTTGTTGTCTCACTGGATTTTCTTGAATTTCCCCCCTCACATACATGCGATGGCGGGAATCTGTCTCCCGGCCTTACCCTCAAAGGGTTGAATGCATCATCAGTTGCTGTTATGATCTTCAACCCGTTCGAAAAATCCTGTTGTTCTTTCACCCCATGGATCATCTGGAACATTCCCCCTGTGCAGCAGATCCCTCCCGGAATCCCGCACGGAGGCCGGGTCACTTCACCCATCCCGGCTGTGCAGGGCACGACCGACTATGGGACCATCGGCTATACAGGGCCATGTCCTCCGCACGGCCAGATGATCCGGTATCTGTTCAAGGTGTATGGGCTGGATGCGATGCTTGATCTCTCTTCTGGATCCAACAAACATGAGCTTATTACAGCGATGAAAGGGCATGTGGTCCAGTTTGGCGAAACGGCCGCAGTGTGTTCACGATAATCCGGTTCACCGTTTTATATAATGTACCGGTGGGCTGGTTCTTCGCTATTAACCCGGAGGATTCTTGCGGCCCCGGGAATTTATTCACGATTTTTTTACGGTCTGGCGCTCATCAGGGCTCCGATATGAGAGCAGGGGGCCGAGCCGGACCAGGTTGTGTCCGGTACTGCAGGAACCGGACAGGAACACGGAATTGAAACAGGAAGATTAGGAAAAACAGAAGAGAAGAATTCGCACGCGACGCATGAGCGTGTGGTCATAGGACTGGGCGTCCTGTATAATGGGAAAATACCTCCCTGCACAATCCCGGACGCGGCACAGGATCCTGTTACTTCACTTGAGGTCGCAGAGAGTAACGGCGATCTGATATTTTCCCTGTTCGAGCGCGAGGACCGTATCAGGGACCGGAGAGAAAGGGAGAGATTGTCGTCTTTTTCCCGTTTGCTCTTCATTTTGAAAGAAAGTTTATGTAACGGGCATGTAACTGGCTGGAGAGATCACCCGGCTGTTCTCATTTTTCACTACGGTTGAGTTATTGTTTATGTGCGTGTCCTTGCACTTGTGCGAGAAACGAAAGAGGGAGTTGATTCGTTTTGAGAAGTCTTCACACCCCTTATGCCCCTTTGGTGCCCCTTTACTGCCCCTTTGGCCCCTTTGAAAATTCACACCGATTAAAAAATTATCCGGTAAGTTTGGTCAGTTTTTTTCTCACTGATTCTATTTTTTCATTTGTCAGCCGGTCAATCACATCAAGGAGATCTGCATTAAACGACTCAGCAGTTTTGATGAGTTCAACTACTTCAGATTCAACCGGCGCTGTCGCGATATAATACTGCTTATCGATTCGTTCCGACTTGGCAGATTCTATCGCAGAGTTGTCAATGCCAAAGAGGTCGGCAAGGAGGATGATCGCTGCCGTGTGATTCTCGCACTTGATCCCGGTCGCAAAAAAGAGTGCCAGGACAGA
>JAPKXU010000026.1 GCA_026394655.1 Methanoregula sp.
TCACGTTCGAGTAGGTAAAGTTTGTTCCCGGCGGGTAGAGCGGGCTCGCGTTGATGCCCTGCAGAAGACCAGTCTGGTACGGTACCGGGACATCCGGGTTCCGGTATTCCTGAAGATTGATGGAGTCCTCATTATAATCAGCGATACCGCTCGTGTGGTCGAGGAGCTGGCGGACCGTGATCAGCCTGCCGTTCGGGATCTTCTGTACGAGATCAGCCGGCAGCCAGCGTGCGATTGGGTCATCGAGCGAGAGTTTCCCTTCCTCGGCAAGTTTCTGGATTGCAACACTCGTGAAGGTCTTCGAGACGCTGGCAATTAAAAAGCGCATGCCGGGTTGTGCCGGTTCCCCGGTGAAGGGTGACGCATTGCCGGCAGCGGACGTCCAGGTCCACTGCGGGGTTGCGATCTCCACGACGGCGCCGGGGACGCTGCCTGCGTGGATACCGGTATCCATGATTTGCTGGAGGGCTGCCCTGGTCTCTTCGGACGGTGGGTTCTTTCCTGCGTCCCCGGATTTTTGAAGGGTGGTTCCTGCTTGCGTACATCCGGCAACAAGGATCGCTGCCATTACTATGCAGATGATGAGGATACGATGGATCTGTGACATAGTAGTAACATTTCGATAATCGATGTGCGAGGTAATAAAATACAGACATTTATGATGAACATACCGGAAAAACGGCACAAAGAATATGGCTGGGAGGTGGGGGATATCTCCCCTCTCCTGCGATCACGTGAGTTGAGCCCCCCCGCTCTGTACCTAAGTCCAGCCTCATCCCACCACACCGGCGGACCGGGGCGCCACCACCAGCTTAACAGCCAGCCCCCGGGCTTCAGCAGGAAAGGGTGAGGTTTGGCCCGGAAATTTCCCAGCCGGACCCGGCACGAAAGAGCCCGGCTACCCCCGCCCGGTGATCTCCTGGGTTGAATCCCTTCACGCTCTCACCCAGATTGTGTCTTCTTATGAGCTTACCGGCTGTACGGTGTTCCTCTCGATAAATGTTGAATATTTCCGGTAAAACCAGCGTTTTACCAGTTCGACAATGATAATATACCCGATGACAAGCCCGGCAAGCACTGCAAAGAACGAGACCGGCGGCTGGACGAACCCGAAGATGATGCCGATCACCGTGAATGGCAGGATGCAGGCAATCGCAACGATCAGGAGTGTACTTGCAACGAGGAGCCTGCTCGGTCTGCTCTTATAGAACGGGACAACCCGAGTCCTGATCACAAATATAACAAGTGTCTGGGTGCAGATCGACTCCATAAACCATGCGGTCTGGAAGAGCGAAGCATCGGCGCTGAAGATGAAAAGCAGGATAAAGAACGTGATAAAGTCAAACAGCGAGCTGATGGGTCCGAAGACTATAATGAATTTTTTTATGAATTCGATATCCCACTTTTTCGGTGTGCTGATATAGGACGCATCGACATTGTCAGTCGGGATTGTTGATTCCGAAACATCGTAGAGGAGGTTGTTCAAGAGGATCTGGATGGGGAGCATCGGAAGGAATTTTAAAAAGAGCGAGGCGCCGGCAACCGAGAACATGTTCCCGAAATTGGAGCTCGTCCCCATCAGGATATATTTCATGGTATTCCCGAACGTCCGACGCCCTTCGAGCACGCCATCATTGAGGATCCGCAGGTCGTTTTTCATGAGGATGATGTCTGCGGATTCCCTGGCAATATCCACCGCGTTTTCCACCGAGATCCCGACATCGGCTTCCCGGATGGAGGGGGCATCATTGATGCCGTCGCCCATGTACCCGACTACATGACCGTTATGTTTGAGGGCGATCATGATCCGGTTCTTCTGCACCGGGGTCATGCGGGAGAAGATGGTCACGTCCTCGACTACCCGTGACAAGGTCCCGATGTCCATATGCTCGATGTCGGCACCGGCAAGGACGCCTTTGACATTGAGACCGATCAGTTCGCAGGTCTTTTTCGCGACCCGCTCGTTATCACCGGTCAGGATCTTCAGTTCGATGCCGGACCGGGCCAGCAGCTGGACGGAGTCGCGGGCGCTCTCCTTGGGCGGATCGATAAAGGTGACAAGCCCGGCAAGAACCATATCGTTTTCATCGGCAAGGGAAAACTGTGTCTGGTCTGCCGGCACAAAACGGTAGCAGACTGCAAGCGTCCTGAACCCCTCTACACTCTGGGCTTCGTAGATTTTATTGATAGTCTCCCTTCCGGCATCGGTGAGTGGTTCAACGATGCCATCCCGGTCTCGTTGTGAACAGACCCGGAGCACCTCCTCAGGTGCACCTTTTGCCACAAGGAGAAGACCGGAACCGGTGGAAACAATGACGGAGATCCGTTTGCGTTGGAAATCAAAGGGGATCTCATCGATCTTCCGGTAGGCATCGATATCGATATAGCGGAACTTGAGAATGGCTTCGTCAAGGGGGCTTTTGAGACCGGTGTCAAAGTAACTGTTGATGTACGAGTAGAGCAGGACATTCTCGCTGTCGTTTCCTTCCGTATCGAGGTGACGGACAAGGGCGATCTGGTTCTCGGTTAAGGTACCGGTTTTGTCGGTACAGAGTATGTCCATGCTCCCGAAGTTCTGGATCGATTCAGGATGTTTGACGATTGCACCCTTCTCTGACATGGCAATAGAACCCTTGGACAGGTTTAAGGAGAGAATCATCGGGAGCAGTTCCGGTGTCATACCCACGGCGAGCGCAACCGAGAAGAGGAGCGATTCCAGGACCCCGCGCCGGAAGAGCGCATTGATAAAAAATACAAAAATGACCAAAAAGAAAATAATTTTCGACATTAAGTAACTGAACTGTTTCAAACCCCGCTCAAACTCGGTCTCCGGGGGACGTTCGACCAATGTTTTTGCCACCGTGCCAAACTCGGTTGCCATCCCGGTACGGGTGATCATTGCTGTTGCCGTACCGCTGACTACCGATGTGCCAAGGAAGATATAGTTGCCCGCTTCTGCCAGTGGTTTTGCGGGATCTTCGCTACCCGCAGTCTTTCCCACCGGGAACGGCTCACCGGTCAGCGATGACTGGTTGACATAAAAATCCCGTTCAACGAGGACGCGGGAATCAGCAGGAACGATATCCCCGGCAGCCAGGAAGATTACATCACCGGGGACTAGCTCAGTGACGGGAACTTCTATTTTCGTTCCATCACGGAAAACGATTGCTTTCGAGACAAGTTTCTGTTTTAAGAGGTCTGCTGCATTTCCTGCCTTGTATTCCTGAAAGAAGTTTAATGTAACGCTGGCAAGGATGATCACAAAAATGATCGCCGCGTTGGTGATCTCCCCTACAAACAGGGATATAGCCGCAGCGATGAGCAGGATTATCACGAGCAGGTTTTTGAAATGGCTCAGATACTGGAAGATCACCGGGGGTTTCCGGATGTGGGAGATGTCGTTGTGCCCGTACCGGACAAGACCAGCCTGTGCCTGTTGCGTGGTCAGCCCCACCGGGCTGCTGCCAAGGAAGGAAAAAAGTTCTTCTTCAGAAAGGGTTTGGAATGGCTGCGGTTGATCCGTTTTATCCGGCTGCGATGTGTGAGTCATCGTATCTGTCCCAAAGAAAGTCTTACCTACTATAGAGTGATTGCATGTTGGTCTTGATGATGACTTCGATCGGATCTGTCCATATTCAAAGGGATGACCCGGCAAGGGTTTGTACCCATTATTGCGTGTGCAGGCAATCACCACCCAGCCAGCGCCTTGTCGGAATTCATTGCCAGAAGGTGTGCTGGCCTTGGTTTGGGAATGCTATCGCTCCCTTCCATAACACTATAGGATATTGTATCTGTTTTCCGGAAAATCTTTCGATAAAAAAGTACAAAAAAAAGATCCCGGAAATGGCACTCTATCTGCCATAGTATCATTCCTGTTACCTATGACCGGTCTTGCTAAGACCTGCCCCTGTTGCACCTGCCGCTTGTGGGAATGATATTCACCGAACTTTGTGGTATTTTAGTCTCTCGCGATATTTTCATCCGGTCGATCGTATCCTGCACCACGCACATCTGCAGTTCTTCCCGGAACTCCAGAAAGATACCGACATATACGCTTCCTCCGCTCCGCCGCAACTTAATCCCGTGGAGCTGTTCGTAGTTGTGAAAATGTTCTGCCAGTTCCTTCACCACCACGAGCTGGAGTTCCTCTTCAAGAGTCTCGTCAAGGAGATCCAGGGTGATAATACGATCATATGGAGCCCGGAATAAAGAAGGATGCCCATAACGACAACCGAGGCAACCGGGTCGATATATACAGCCCAAGAGAAACCTGCGCAGAGGGTCGTGAGGATCAGGGTCAAAACGACGACGAGATTTGCAATGGCTTTCAACCGGAAGAGGCGCCACTGGGAATCTATAAGGGGTGGGGAGTCCCGCACCGTAATCCGGTAATTACGGAACGGGAAATAACTATCTACGGCAATCATTATGATGACAATGACAATACCGGTCTGGACCCCTCCGCTCCTGAGAGGCGTTGGAAAAAAGATTTGTTACGTGGCGGCAATGATAAGAATGACAAAGGATATGAGCATCACACAGCCGGTAATGATCCGCGCAATGTTTTCGTATTTACCCATCCCGTAATCTTAGACCCCGGGATCGCCCCGTGCAATCCTGAGTGGGATCAGCTATGCAATGAGAATGGCGATGGCCTCATTGACCGTCTTTAAGGCTGACAGATAAAGTGTCACTGACCCGGAGAGAACCGCTGCGGCAAGCTTCAGTATGGCAGGAGCAGCCGCGACAAGAGGGTTTAAGAAGACAGCCTGTTCGCGTTCTTTTTCTGCTGCATGGATCGCACCTTCCTCCGCTTAGAAAAGCGTCCCGGTCGTGTTCATGTGATTCTAAAATTATTGAAGGCAGCAATTAAAAAAAACGTTCACCGGGATTGATGGGAGATTACCTCTTTTTCCTCGTGGAAGTAGGCAATCTGCTCCAGGTAAACCATAACAAGATAGCCGACAAGGACACCGATGACAATCCCGGCTAAATGGAGTGATACGCTAACGACTCGTGTCGAATTTGTTAGCCGTTCCGGGAAGATATTCCAGATGAAGTACAAGAAGATAACGACAATTGCGATTGTGAGCAGCCGGGAAGGCCAGTCAAACCCTTTCAATGCACGGTACACAGCTGCAAACTGGTTCCTGTAAATAAAAAAAGCAAGCACCAGAACTCCCGTTATCACCGCCAGCCCGTAGACAAGTGTCGTGTTCTTTGGTATGTGGTACAGGAACATGTACCGGGCGATGATTCCTGCGGATATAGCGAGAATAAAGACAAGCATTACGCCATAATAGCTTTGCATGCTCCTGTTGGACTTTTGTCCCAGGTACATCAACCAGAAAAGAAGCAACAGCCCAGCGAGTGCCGCATCAATGCCCGAAAGACCTGCATAATAAACGGTGGTCATATTAAAGAGTGCGAAAAATGCGGCAAAAATGAGGAATACGACGACAATTACCTTAGTGAGCGCAAGGTACAATCGTTTCTTGTTCAGGATCGTAGCAAGTACGAGACCATAGATGATGATCAGCAAATAAGCGGTTACATTCCCCAGAAAATGATCGAAATTTACATGGACAAAAGATGAAGTGAAGAGCTGGTAGATATGAAAATTTTGTAAGTTCACCTGCAGGTCAGTTCGAAATGACGGATTGTGGGTGATAAGATACTCGATGCAGATCGTGATGACCGGGATGATGAGCGTGAAGGCAAGATAGACGGAAAAAAGTCTGACATTGATAGTTGAGCAGAACTCCTTACACGTTTCGAAAAATTTCATTCTA
>JAPKXU010000146.1 GCA_026394655.1 Methanoregula sp.
ATTGGCATAGACTGAAGACCGGGACTCAGTAGTTGCCGGGGTAGTGACGCTTGTTCCTTTAACCGGTATAACGGGTGTGGAACCTGATCCTGTCCCGGAAGCTGGCGATACGTATCCCCCGCCACCGCCGCCACTACTACCACCAGACTGTCCACCGGAAGATGAATATGTTGGGATGACCGTGGTAACTGACGTATCGAAAGCCCGGCCGCTTGCGAGCAGATCAAGTTTTTCCGAGTTACCGCTTTTGAAAGGGACCGTCTGGAATGCCTGGACTCCGCCGACGAAGAACGTGATGGTGACCGTTCCGGCATTCACTTCCTCTTCTGTTGAGGAGACGATAAGCCGGGGATCAAAATTATTGGGTCCCCCATACACGCCGTCAACGGTTGTGGTGAACTCTCCACGGGGCTCACCGTTTATTTTTGCAACAATTACCGTTCCGGTGGGTGCCGGATTCCCATTCAGGAATACAGACCCGTAAAACTCACCAGGAAGTACTGGCGCTGCCGCAACGGTACCTACCAGTACCAGTGCGGCCATCATGAGAATACATAACATCCTACTCATATCACATCACATCATTGGCTTGTTTCCGGGCAATGATTATGCCGAAAATACCGTTAATCAATAGAATTTACCCCTTGATATATAAAAAAGAATCGAAAAAATGGTTATTTGAGGTCGAGCCAGTCGGGTGCGTCGTCCGATGATTCCGCTTCTTCTTCCTCTCCCTCTCCATTATCATCTGTCGACTGTTTTCTCCTGCGGAGTATCAGTACGATGACTACGACCATCACGATGATGATGACCACGACGACAATCACCAGGAGTGTTATGGTGTTGAATGGCAGGAACGGAATGAGTCCTGCTGCCTTGGTTGGCGTGGGTGTCGGCGTTGCTGGTGTTGGTGGTATGGTGGTCGGTACCGGGGTGGGCGGGTTATTGGTGAACAACCCAAAGACCGTTGTGTGCGTGATCTTTGCACTTACTGTCCGGATGGGCGGGTTTACCGTTGTCTGGAGGTCTTCCCACTGGGATGTGGCCGTGTTATACCACTTGATCGAGAGGTCCTGGTTCGCGAGCGAGTTCCAGTCGTTCTCGGGCAGCATGAAGCTGATCGTTACGTACGGGTCGAATGTCGCGCCGCTTGGTTCGACATCATACGCGATACCGGTGAAACTATAGGTCGCTCCCGCTGGTACCGGCGGTACTGCAGACCGTTCTACCCGGGTGATGGTGAGGTTTGCGAGTGCCCCTCCGCTGGCCGAGTTCATGGTTGTACCGGGGCTTGCGGTTATCAGTGCGATGCCGTCGCCAGACCCGATGGTGATCGAGGTTGCCGTGACAGGTGGAATTGTGACGGTCGGAGTCGGGGCCTTCGTGGTAGTTACGGGCTCAAATCCGCCCTCCCCACCGCCACCGCCTCCACCGCTGCTGTAGATGTAGATGTAGTCGGTTTTTGTCAGGGTGTCAGATCCGTCATTGTTACGGACTTTCAATGTAACGGTATAGAGGCCGTTCGCGTAATAAATCGTTCTTGGGTCCTGATCGGTTGAACCCTTGCCATCCCCAAAGCTCCAGTTCCAGGAAGTGGGATCACCGATTGACTCGTCGACGAAATCCACGGTCAGCGGTGCTGACCCACCTGTTACAGACGCAGAGAATGCGGCTGTCGGCAGGAACGAGGACTTGAGGTCTACATGTGTCGATGCACTGCTCTGGAACGGAATGGTTTTCTGCCACCCGTTCGGGGCATCGACGTTGTAGCACAATGCGGGGCTGTCGTCGATGGTGAAGGTGATCGGGGTGCCATCAGGGATACTGCCCATGACTGTTAAGCGCTGGTCTGAGAAATTGGTCCCGCCGTACTGACCGGGGACGGTCACCTGGATCGGGTTTTCCAGTGTACCGGTAAGGACTCCCGTGCCGTGTGCCCGGATCATGGTACCGTAGGGTGCCGGCTCGCTATTGGCGACGGTGACCATGCCGTAGAACTGTTCCGGGATTACGGGCGGGGCGGACGGGTCAATGGTTGGTTGCGTATTTGTCGGTGCTGCGGTTGGTACTTGTGTTGAGGGCTGCGCCGTTGGTTGCTGGGTTGGTGCCGGGGTCGGTGTCTGTGTCCCACCGGAACTTAACGTCAGTGCGAGGGAGGTTGAAGTGCCGGCAACATAACTGACCTGCTGGTCTGCTTTTGCACCATTTACGTAGAAGGTGACGACTGCAGGGCCGGACATATCTGCTTCAGTTGCCTGGACGACCAGTCTCAGCACAAAATTTCCCGTCCCTCCATAGGAACCGGCAACATCGGTGATGATTGATCCCCTGTCTGCCCCGTTTACCTGGGCCCGGACTTCGCTGTGTACCGGGGCCGGGACTCCCCCGTTTACGGTGACAGTCCCGTAGAATTCCTGTGGCAGGGGCGGTACGGCCGATACGGTTGCGATTCCGAACAGTGCAACAAAGAACAGGCAAAAAATAAATGTGGGTGTTATTCGGAATTTTTTGTTCATCTTATGCACCAATTGCTGCAAGGTTGCCCGGGGTTATCATGTAGAGCCAGTACCCTTTTGTCGGGTATTGCATGGTGAACTCGGTCTGCGGGTCGCCGTTGAAGATGGTCGGGTCATATTTCTGGGTGGCTGCGTTGAACCCCATTGATGTTGTCCAGTTCGGCTTGACCGAGAGGTAGGTGTTCCGTGCCGGCTGCTGGGTTACCCCGGTGAAACCGATGCCGTTCCATCCTGCCGGAAGGCCTCGTGATGGCGGTGTAGACTGCGAGACCGGGTCAAAGTTTAAGTTGACGACGGTGTTCGAGGTCGAGTAGATCCAGATACCCCAGAGTGGCTTGATTGGCGTTGTCGAGATGACCGGGACCCACTGTGGCGGGTTCATTGAACCATCCCAAATCCATGCCGAACGTCCTCCCATGTTGACGTTGCTGAATATCATACCGGTGTTGGACCCGGCTGCCAGAGTCTTTGGTGTTGAGACAAAGTTCCAGCCGGTTTTCAATTCGATTTTACTCGGGTCAACCGGGGGTGGCGTGGGTTCGGATGTAACCGTGATGTAATTCTGCTTTTCCTCTGTAGATGTTTGTTCGGCATTTCTGTCGGAGAGTGTTACAGTGTATGTTCCTGCTTGAGTATAGGTATGGCTAGGGTTCTGGTCAATTGCAAACCCTCCGTCACCGAAGTTCCAGTTCCACTGGGTGGGTGAACCGATCGTGAGATCGGTAAAGTGCACGTTGAGCGGTTTCAGGCCA
>JAPKXU010000115.1 GCA_026394655.1 Methanoregula sp.
CATATCATGGGACCAGAACTAACTAATCTTTTCGAACTTGTTGTTGCGCTTGTTTGTGCCGTGTTTGCATATGTGCAGCACCGGAGGGCATCAGGCGCAATCGCTGAGACACAAGCTGCACAGCAGGCAACAGAAAACGTATTGAACTTTTTCGACCAGACCGACGACACCGTCACCGTCGCACCGCCGGTGGTCCAGGGCCGGTCGTATAAGATGACGAATGAAACCAAGGAGTGGATTACCTCCGACCGGAGACCCGAAGAGCGGGAAAGCTTACTCCGGCAGGTCGCAGAGGCTGAAAGCAAACGGCTGGGTGTGTACACCATTTCCGTGCCTTCGGTATGGTACAATCTCGAATACGGGATCCCGTCAGGTTCGGGCGGCTCGGGAAAAGGAGTCCCGACATGAACCGCCTGACGAAAAGGAGAAAACTGCTCATCGGCGGCTGTGTGTTCGCAGCTGTTGTACTAGGCGTGGCTTGTACTGGGATCACCCCGGCCCAGGCTGCGACCGTTGATATTGCGTTTATGGGATCTTCTGACCAGTTGCTTGTCGGTTCGTCTGATATGACGTGGGTCGTGTCAAATGGGGATCTTTCCAAGACGCCACCACTCGGTATCGGGCAGGAAGTATTGAGTGGCGGTTACCAGGACGGTTACATCCTCACCGGTCCTTCGCAGTACGAGAGCTCGCAGGTGCTGAACAATTCCGATATCGTCCACTTCGATACGGTGAGCCAGGTGAAGTCCACCGGGCCCGGCATCTACGAAGAGAGCATGATGCTGCACTCCGCCGGGGCTGCTGCTTCCGGCGTGACGTGTGGGGTTGATTCACTCGATGCAGAGGGGGAGAACTTGACCGCGACGCCGTACTGTGAGACGGTTGTTGTACACTCACTGTTTATGGCTGATGACCTGGCGTATCGCTCGGTTGGGTCTGTTGACCAGGCGGATTTAGAGATGCCGGATGCGTTTGGCTTTACGGCTATTGGGTCAGGGTCGGGTACCGGGTCCTTCAGCTTTGGTGCAAGGAGTCTGGCGGGGATTGGGTCGATGACCGAGCTCGGTTATGTGAACTCTATCGGTAAGGACCTGATGGCCAGCGGTCGATTCAACATCGGCGAGGACGTACGGTGGACGTCGTTTGCGAAGACGTTTGATGTGGTGGGGTAGGGGTGAATTGATCGGACTATTCATTTTTGGATCGGGCGAGGTCGAAGAAAAACAGCGGATATTATCAGGAACACCGGGATACTATCCGTGCGAGGAGCCTGGTGTCGTACCTGCGGAAGAAAATGAACGTGGTCACCGGGTTTATGTTTGGGACGATGTTGGAAGTGGTTGGGGTTCGGATCACTTTCACCACCCGTTCGGCAGCTGCAGATATAGCCATGTGCCTGATGTAGTGGCATGGTTAAAGCCGAGGAGTGGAAGGATAAACTTGTAACGGGTAAAAATTACCGGGTAGTTACCCGATATTCGAACGCTGACGGTGTATTTATTGGAGTAGGAGTGACGAGTATAAATGAACGCCAGGACCCGGTGTTCTCATCCAACGGGGTGACGATGATGTTACCCTGGCAGGGGATTGACCGGCTTGAGCTGGTGGAGTAATGGGTGGCGTATGTTATGGAAAGAATGTATTGTTGCGATATGGTGATTGCAGGGAATATTTTTTCGTTAAGTTGCTAGTTGGAATAATTGAATCCGTTTTTAAAATTGGGTTAACCCCGGTAATACTATTATCATTTTATGGAGTGTATCCTCACTATGAAGAAAATCTATGCGGTCGTTGTAATGTTTGCTGGAGCATTTCTAGCACTTTTCAACAGTTGGACGGCATGGCTATGTCCGATTTGGATACTATTAGGAATTGCCATACTGGCATGGGGAAAAGAGACAGGCCCGGAATCATGGGCATGGACTACCAAGAAAGAAAAATCAGTTGTCCCTATACCAACTAGGAATCCGGATAAGGATGATATTTTATTTAAAACGGGTAGTGAGCTTGTACGTAACAAAAAGTTCGATGAAGCACTGTCGGTTTATGATGAGATTATCCTATTCGATCCGTCTAGTGATATGGCGTGGGTTGCAAAAGGAGTGATTTTTACCCATCAGCAAAAATTTGAGAATGCGGTTCAAGCATTCGATCAAGCAGTGTTCATTAATCCCACTAATCAAAAAGCCATTCAAAACCGGGAGATGGCTAAAAAGTTTATCCGCATATCAGGAGATACAAATCCAAGTGAAAGATAAAGTCGATATTTCAACCCTGCAAACTGTGACCCCTAACTGTCGTTAAATCTTTTATTTCGGATAAGGCCCGAGGGGGGGCTGTAATATGCCTTGCCTCGCTTAAAAAGAGAGATGGATTTACATTTAAGAAATCGATACATTTTTCATTTCACATTCTCAGTTGTTACTATGCCAATTGGGGATTCCGATCCAGATATTTTATTTAAAAAAGGTAGTGATCTTGTCCGAAACAAAAAGTTCGATGAGGCACTAGCAGTCTTTGATGAGGTTCTCCTATTTGATCCATCAAATGATATGGCATGGGTTGCGAAAGGCGTGATTTTTACTCATCAGCAAAAATTTGAGGATGCGGTTCAATCATTTAATCAAGCGCTATTAATAAATCCAACAAAC
>JAPKXU010000207.1 GCA_026394655.1 Methanoregula sp.
GCAGAGCATCGACTGAACATAACGGGATTATGGATTCAACACCGGTCGAAGCCTCACGATATGACAAATACGCCGATTTCAATGTTCACTATGATTGCAAGATGTACAAGGCACACATCTTTCATCTCGGTGACATTCCGGTATTCTGCCATTTTACGGAGGGAAAAGCATCGGATTCGACCCACGCCATCGACATGATTGCGGGTGTTGAAAAAATGAATCCCAAAATTACCGCAGTGTTTGCGGATGGTGGATATGATGCATTTCAGATTCATGCCGATATTCACCAGTTCCTTCACGCAAAACCGTATATTCAGTTTCGCGAGACGGCTGTTGTACATGAAGAAGGAACTGAATGCAGAATTGATCATTGGATCAACAAAATGTGGAAACTGGGAGGTTCACTTACTGCTCCCATCCAACAAAAACTTGAGTTCCTGTACGCGAATGGTCGGCAGGAACTAGTCGGAATGTTCCTGAGAAACCAGAATGTTGTTGACCCTCAATTCTCGGTTGTGTATGCGAAACGCGGAGATTGCGAACGGACGCACAATCATATCAAAGCTACCCTGAAGTTCGATGTCCGAAGAGTAAGAAATGAGAGTAAACGTCTGTATGTTCTGGCGAACTTCGTTGTGTACCAGATTCTGCTCCTTGGGCATCTGCAAAACAATATTTCACCGGTTCAACAACTTGCGAATTATTACTGATTGATTTGTATTGTCCGCTGCTGGACTTGGCACTTCGAGCGGATGCTTTGCTTCTTTGACCTGATGTTTCTCTCATTTTTCATTTTCCAAGACTGCTGTATAGTCCCGAAAATATTTCTCATAGATCTTTGCGTTAGAGAACATGAACGTTTCATCAACTCACCAACCAAAAACCCTGATACCCATTCCAAGGATGGCCTGTTGGGGTAATCTTCTCCAGAAGGCCAGTTCTGGGGATTCAAGGTTTTCAAAATCCAGACTACCATGGGGTCGGTTATTGTACCAAACGACGAAATCATTGACTGTAGGGTACTCATACCGGAATCGATCATAAGTATCGAACCACTTTTCGACTTTTCCGTTTGTCTGCGGATGTTTCACGCGTGCAAGGATCGGGTGGATCCCCTTGGACCCAAGATATTGCTTAAATTCACTATCCCAATCTCCATTCTCATCTCTCCGATGAGCACCAAATTCGCTGCCATGATCCATAATAAGCTCACGGAGTGGGCAAATATGCCCATATTCCTGGACCGCACGTTCTACAACAGCGATTGTATTTACTGTGTTTACCGTGCCAAATTCATCGATAGCCAAAATTTTTCGGGAAGAATCATCCAGAACTGCACAGATTTTGAGTCCACTTTCATCATCTTCGTGCCAATCTATATGTCCTGCTGACATGCTATGCCTCCGCTCGTAGCGTACCCATTTCCTCTGTTTTCGTTTGGAGGGATTGGCCCGAGCAAGACCCCGTTCCATTAGGTATCCTTGAATCCTGTTATGCGGAATGTGTATTCCGTAATCCTTCCGGATAAGGGTTTCCAGCATCCTGGCTCCATATCGGAATCGTTGGTATGCTTGGTCTATCGTTGTGGATTCTTCTACCGTGATCGGTTTTTTCGGTCGTCCGATCGTTTGCCCGATTATTGGAATTGTTCCAGTATCCCGATATTGTTTCCAGAGCTGATCCACTCGTCTTCGGGTTATGTGCTGGCTCTTTGCTATCTCCCCCGATGATTCTTGTGCCTCCTTCTGATGGATTATCAACTCAATCTTCTTCTTTGTCAACTTCATTGTTGAGTTTGGTTGGGACTCAACATTTGATATAGGAAATAATTTCGGGACTGTACATTTTCCAAGACTGCGGAAAACAAGATGCGCGGGTTTGTATTGTGAAATTTGCATTTTGCTTGTGCCGAATATTTTTTGGTGCACATTTTTTGTGAATCCGTCCAACGATGATCCCTCCCAATTGGACGGGCTCACGGTAACACGGCGTTTTTTAGCGCAACACTTAACCAATGATACCCATAATCTGTTAACCATGATGAGAATCGGACTGCTTGGCTGCGGCAATATCGGGCATATTATCGCCCGGCACGCAGAAGGTTTCGAGATCTCAGCGGTCTATGACAAGGTCTTCTCAAAAGCACAGGAAATCGCAAAAATCTGTCACGGACAGCCATACGAGACATTTGAATCGTTCATTTCCGCAGATGTTGATCTTGTAGTCGAAGCGGCATCGGTGAGCGCGGTGAAGGTCTATGCGGGACTTGTGCTCTCGCATAAAAAAGACATTGTCATCATGAGCGTCGGGGCATTAGCCGATCCAGTCTTCCGGGAAGACCTCCGGGAAACCGCACGAAGAGAGGGACAGAAAGTGTACATCCCGAGCGGCGCCATATTCGGTCTGGACAATCTGAAGATCGGAAGGATATCCCCCATCACAAAACTGCTCCTGCGAACGACAAAAAGCCCGAAATCGCTCGGTATCGATACCCGCTCCCGGCAGAAGATCTTCTCAGGCAAAGCAAACGAGTGCATCAAGGCATACCCGAAAAACGTGAATGTATCTGTCGCCATGAGCCTTGCCGCCGGGCAGGATGCTGATGTCGAACTCTGGGTTGATCCGGCGGTTGACCGGAACGTCCATGAGTTGTTTATCGAAGGAGCCTTTGGGGAGACCTACATCAAGGTAACAAATGTCCAGAGCCCGGATAACCCGGCGACGAGTTACCTTGCAGCACTATCCGTACTTTCATTGATAAAGGACCTCAACAACCCCTTTGTGATCGGGACATGAGGATATACAGAAGGGTGTAATCGGTCATGGTTTCACTTGACTACCTGTTGCATTTTATCCGGGAAGACACTCCCTTGGGGGATGCAACAGCGGATGCAGTCATCCCGGCACTGGCATGTCGTGCCGGCATCCGGGCTGAAGAGGATGGCATCTGTGCCGGCATTGATGAGGCAGCGACGCTCTTTTCCCATTTCGGCGTGACCGTGGAATCCCGGACCAACGATGGCTGCAGGGTGAACCGGGGAGACACGCTCGTTACGCTGTCGGGTCAGGCAAAAGATATCCTCCTTGTTGAACGCACTGCGCTGAACATCATCGGGAGGATGAGTGGTGTCGCCACGCAGACGAAAAAGATGATTGATATCGTCACGGGAATCAGTCCCGGATGCCGTGTAGCAGGGACGCGGAAGACCAGCCCCGGGTTCCGGGCGCTTGACAAAAAGGCAATTATCATCGGAGGAGGCGATCCCCACCGGTACAGCCTGAGTGATGGCATCCTGATCAAGGATAACCACCTCGCGCTGGTGCCGCTGGCAGAAGCGATCGTACGGGCAAAAAAAGCGTCTGCCTACAAGAAAGTGGAGGTCGAGGTGGAAACCCTTGCTGACGCGCTGGTGGCAGCGAAGACGGGTGCTGACATTCTCATGCTGGACAACATGAGCCCGGAGCAGATCGGGGAGACCATTGCAGCACTCAAACGGGAAGGTTTGCGGGACCGGATCGTGATCGAACTGTCCGGAGGGATCACCGAAAAGACGATCCGGCATTATGCCGGGCTCGGCGCTGACGTGATCAGTCTTGGCGCACTCACGCATTCTGTCCGGAACTTTTCGGTAAACCTTGAGATCATACCGGGATAACATACTCCCGCGACCAAAGCGCGTGGCGTTCTACCTGTTCTCAGCGTAAACCTTGCCCCGAAAAATTTGAAGCCCATTGAGGACCGCCTCGACCAACTAAAATTTGATTGATGAGCCGTGAGGGCAGTCTTTTGAAATTGCGATGCATGCCGCCGCTCCCGAAAGGACGCCCCCGCGGCGGATCAATGACAGATACAATGTGCCCCTCATTGCGCCGCCGTGCCCCTGATGTGTCCTGGGGCGGGGAACCCTCACATTTTTTCATGAACATTTGAAATCTGCGTAAAATTTATTTTGCTACCGGAATCGGTGTAAAAAAATACAATTTTTGATTTCTTTAGTGTGAAGCCAATATGCTTCATGCGTTTTTTTTACTTTTCCCCATTACTCCCCATCTCCAACAGATAGCAAGGAGCGTATCTCCCAAAAGCAGGGCAACATTAATGATACTGCACCCCGTATGGATGGCTATAGAGGAATGGAGATGGAAATGCCAGACACGCCAGTGCCTGTCACTGGGGGAGAACACGAACCCCCGGGGGATGATATTGCTGCTGTTGAGGAGATGCGCAAACAGCGGGTTCTCGCGTACTGCCGGTTGCTCACCAGTGATTCACTCGATACCCGCTGGAAAGTGGCAGAGGCGCTGGGGGATGAACGGGATCCAATCGCCGTGGAACCGCTTATCGCCGCGTTGAAGGACCCGTATGTCGACGTCCAGTGGCTCGCGGCAAAATCCCTCGGGCAGATCGGGGATCTGCGGGCGGTTGAACCCCTTATCGCCGCGCTTGCTTCGACGGACAAATGGCTGCGTGTCGGCGCTGCGTGGGGATTGGGTAAACTTCGTGACAAGCGGGCGGTTGAACCCTTGATCCCGCTCTTAAAAGATGTCAAAAAGACCGTCCGTAAAAATGCTGCATGGGCGCTGGGTATGATTGGCGATGAGCGGGCAGTTGCTGCACTGACCGATGCCTTACAGGATCCGGATCCTGAAGTCAGGACTGTTGCCCGTGAAGCACTGGATACGATCAGCAAAAAAACACAGAAATCCCCGGCTTAATGCACCGGGCGTATCACCACCATTCTCGCGGGTTTGACAATGCCGTGCAGCCGGACCCGCTTTTCGCGATCCATCAAGCGCCAGGTAAATTTCTGTTGATCCGCCAGCTTTTTATTTTTCCATTCAGCCGTTACTCACACTCCAGTGTACTACTGTTACAAAAGACGGGGCTGGTTTGGGCTTACGGTACAATGCCAATATCCCCAGCAGAGTTGACAACGATCTCCTTTGCCCCCTGATATGTCTGCACAGTGCCGTACATGGTGACGTTCTGTCCCTTTGTATACGAAGATTTACCGGCGACCTGTGCGGGAATAAAGATCGAGACATTGTCGATTTTCAAGAGGATGTGCCCACCGTTTTTAATGAGGGTAACCTGATCAATTGTCCCTTGTACGCACACCAGCTCGCCATCAGGAGAACTGCCGGAAAAGCCAGACGCAAAGGGATGCTTCCCGATCGCACCGAGAACGAGATGTGCTGCAATGACACAGATGGCAACAGCTACGAGGAGCAGAATCGCGGTTCGCTCCTGGTGCTCGAACATTCATGAGTGTTGAGAGTGGGAATATAAATTACCGACAGCTTGATATGTTAACACTGTTAACATCATCACCATGTATCAGACAACATTACCCCCATCATCACGAACCGTGCTGGGAATACTCGATGCCGGTGGCGCGATGACCCACAAGGACATCGTGCAGAAAAGCCAGCTCGCACCGCGAACCGTCCGGTATGCATTGAAGAAGCTCAAAGAACGCCATCTCATCATCGAGAAGTTCAACTTCAGTGATGCACGGCAGATCATCTACCAGAACCGGTCTCTTCCAATCCGGGAAGCCACACTTGTGTTCGTATGACAAAACATTGTTGCACGCTCATGCACTGCGATACGATGGTCAGGAATCTTCTGCCTCCGATGCGGGCGTAGATGGTGTCGAGACTTATCCATACACGGGGACTTACCCAGAGCGATGCAGCAAAGCGACTGGGTGTCACACGGGCAGCCGTATCCCAGTACCTGAGCAGGAAACGGGGTGCAGGAGAGGTCGAAATGTCAACAGAACTTGATGCACTAATCGACCGCTGGGCGCTTGCCGTGGTCACAGGAGAGAGTGATATGAACCTCTGTGACGTATGCCAGTGCGCCCTGAAGAAGTATTGAAGAAACCCACATCGACCCGTACCAGACAAAAAACTGTGCGGGTTCTTTTTTGGTCGCTCGTGTCATCAACAGTAAGTTTCGACACATAATGATGCCCCGCCGGGTTTTCACACGGGAATATGGGGGAATCCCCAAAAAGTTCCCGGACCCTCATACCCTGCACTCATATTCTGCATACATTCGCTCATGCAGGGTTCAATTCAGGTTACCCTCATCACTCATCGTAGGTGTTTCCGGTAATACAGGACTACGAGCAATCCGATGACGACAATGACGGCAGCGATCTTCAGGTAATCCACCGGCTTCTCATATGCCCGCACGGCAGGCGCCCAGTCATCTTCGAAAACGGCATGGAAATACTGTGCAACCCCCGGATGTTCGATGATCACTCCTGCTTCCCGGTTGAAGTTCGGGGAATTGCTGTTCCAGTTGATGCTGCTGACAAGCACTCGCTGGTCATCGACAATGACCCCCTTGTTGTGGATCTTCTCGATCCCGCTTGCCGTGAGATCTGCACACCGCGCTTCGAGAGGGAGATGCTCGCGTGCGGCGATTTCGTTGATCAGCGCAGCCATCTCGTCATTATCCTTCGTATCCTCGACGTTATACCAGTACGAATCGAGGAGTACCTGCACCGGAATACCACGACGCGACGCGTTTATCGCTGCCGCAAGGAAGGGATTGAGTTCTGTTGCCGATTCGTTCGTTATATATGCCTGCTCGATCTCTACGCTTGCCTGTGCCGAGTTGATGAGCCCTGTGATCTGGTCACTGGTATCAGGAGCAATTACCGGTGTGACTACGGCGCCTTCGAACCGTGCCGGTGAGAATTCCCGTTTGTAGGTGACAGCGGGGATTATCTCCGTCTGCCCCTGTATACCGGTAATGGGACTCACTGCATACCCGGATACATCGGTCTGGTACACCCCGGCAAAATAATCTGCCACTCCTGTACTCTCCATGTACACTCCCCACCCCCGGTTCCCGGAGATGCCGGGTGGCGGGAACCCGCTGTACTTGAAGTTCTCGCTTGTCAGGAGCACGGCATTCCGGTCGATGACCAGATATTTTGCGTGGTCGTAGCGGTACGGGGCATGCCCCCCGGCAGGTGCGGTCATCTGGTAGATGGGAATGCCACTAACATTCATCGCCCGGATCACGGTCTTCTCTTCCGGGCTCATCCCGCCTACCGGACCACCCTCAACAAGCAGATGCACATTCACCCCTCTTTTCTCCGCACCGATCAGGGAGGTGGAGAGGTTTGTGCTGGTAAATTCGTACACATTGACGAGCAGTTCGTGCTGTGCCCGGTCAACCACAGAGGAAAATACCTCGGAGGAGCAGTCCGGTGAAACGAACGTGGTGACGGTAACATCCCGAAAGCGTGCCGGTTGCAACCGCGACTGTCCGAGCATGAGAACCCGGGGATCCCAGACGCCATCGAGAAGAAAATGAATCTGCCCTTCTCGTGGTTTCACATCTGCTGGCCACGAGACTTCCTGTACCAGCCTGCCGTTGTCATACACTTTCAGGTTATCTTTTGTATTCGCCATGCGGAGGATATCCGCATTGATCACGTTCGGCACCTCTCGGGAATGATCGAGCCATTCAAAATCGGGAAGTCGCCCGTGCGACTCTTCGAACGCAACGGCATTTCTTGCAACCGTCAGCGTCCCGTCTATTGTAGTGCCCGGCGGAAACCGGAAGCCGCCCCGGTCATCCGATACCGTGATGCCATTCAGTGACCCGCTGCCGGCAAGCACGAGATACTCGTCTTCATCATCATGGAGAAACGGGTCCGGGCAGAACTCGACGATCTGCACCGCGCCGCACTGCACCACAGCGAGACATAAAAAGACAAGGATGGGGAGCAGGCGCATGGAGAGAGCATTTCTCCACGCTCCTTTTATAATGTGGCGATATAATCTTCAGGGATTATCATGCCAGACGATCACCCTCGACATGCCCCTCCATCATCCCCGCTTGTGGTAAAGGTGGGAGGGAGCCTCTTTTCGCATATACACCGGATCGTTCCCATCATCTGTGCCAGTCCCCGCCCATTGCTTGTCGTCCCGGGTGGCGGGCAGTTTGCAGATGCAGTACGGCAGTCGGGCATGGATGATGATGCCGCGCACTGGATGGCAATCGCGGCGATGGATCAGTACGGGCAGGTGCTGGCATTGCAGGGCATGGCAACAACCGATCGTCTTACACTCCCACGAGAGACCGCTGTCCTCATCCCGTATCGCGTAATGAGAGAATATGATCCCCTGCCTCACACATGGAATGTCACATCAGACACCATCGCTGCATGGGTGGCAACGATGCTCGCCACAGAACTCCTCGTCTTAAAATCCGTGGATGGCATCTCCATCGATGGCGTCCTGCAACCGGTAATTACCGCGCCGGTAGAGTCCGATGTGGTTGATCCCTGTTTTATTCCCTACGTGCTGAAAAATCGTCTGCGGGCAATGATCCTCAATGGAACCCACCCGGAACTACTGCACAGGTACTTGCGGGGAGAACGGGTACCTGGCACCTCCGTTGGTACCGGTGCTGGTACAACCTTTTAAAGGTATTAAAAGAGATACTATAGGAATCCTTGGAGGAACGATAATCATGGCAAATAAAAAGTGTACGTCCTGCAGCGCTCCGCTTGCAGAAGAGGGCGCGACAGCGTTCGGATGCCCTGCATGCGGTGTCGAGATCAACCGGTGCTACCGGTGCAGGGAGCAGAGTCTTCCCTACATCTGCCCGAAATGCGGATTTACGGGACCGTGAGACATGGGAAGCGTCGCAATTATTGTCAGGATAATGCCTGAATCACCGGAAGTCAACCTTGCTGAACTCAAAGTTGCGCTCAAAAAGAAACTTCCCGGTATTCAGGACATGCAGGAAGAGCCCATTGGGTTCGGATTAAAAGCAATCAAACTCGCAGCAGTGGTCAACGATGCCGGTGGCGAGACTGATGCAATCGAGAAGCTTTTAAATGAGATCCCCGGCGTAGAACGGGCAGAAATTATTGAAGTGACACTGACGTAATAGTCGGTTCATTATATTCTTTTAAGTTCACTTTTCCGGCTCAAGTTTGGCAAAGATCTGCCCGGTACTCCCGCGGATCTTCTCGACCGATGCCCGGTATGCAATCACTTCAGATTCATCAATCCGGATCGTCAC